>NZ_NPDG01000126.1:0-8934 GCF_002272225.1 Bacillus sp. 7894-2 | reverse complement strand
AAATAATAACCGCCAGCAAGTAAGCTGGGCTTGCCAGCTGTTTGCTGACGGTTATTCGCCATGACCCCTACGGGATTCGAACCCGTGTTACCGCCGTGAAAGGGCGGTGTCTTAACCGCTTGACCAAGGGGCCATAAAAAGTATAAATGGTGAGCCATGAAGGACTCGAACCTTCGACCCTCTGATTAAAAGTCAGATGCTCTACCGACTGAGCTAATGGCTCATACTAAACTCTGTTTCCTAAAGCCTGATACTGCTAAGTCAGATGTTCCAAAGCCCTGCGTGCTTTGTCACAGATTGCTATTCGGGTGAAGAAATTCACTGATGCTGCAATCTGCTCTACCGACTGAGCTAATGGCTCGTACTATGAGTGATTCCAAGGTTGCTACCTTGGCGACGCTTTTTATAATATCATAGAGTTTTATAAAAGCGCAATATCTTTTTTATAAAAAATTATTTTTTGCGGGAAAACTGCAGCAGGAGGTGTTAGACTACTAAATTGCAGCCACTTGGTTGGGATGGGTTTTCCCTAAAAAAGGGTATTCTTTTCCCCAATTTGAGGGTTCCTTTCCCTAATTTATGCGTTCTTTTCCCCGGTTTATGGATTCATTTCCCTAATTATCTTTGTTTATTCCTCTTTTTTATTTTTTCTCTATTAAAAACCAGATGAGCGGGTTCGGACTCAACACCGGTCATTTTCCTCTTCTCTGTCAGAACCCGCCCCAACTTCGGACTCAGAAGCATCAATTTCTCCTTCTTCTGTCTGAACTTGACCCAACTTCCGACTCAAAAACGACAATTTCCCCTCCCACTGTCTAAACCTGACCCATCTTCGGACTCAACACCACCTTTTCCCCCTCACACTGTCCAAACCCGCCCCCAGGAGCCACAACCAGCCAGTCGCACGCCCTCTCCCAATAAAAAAAAGCCCCAATCCTATCAGGGCTTTTCCAATCAAGTATTAGTTTTGTCTCCATGGGCTTAACACTACGTTTGTCTGTGTACGGTCCGGGCCGACTGAGAAGATGGATAATGGAATTCCTGTCAGCTGGGAAACGCGTTCCAGGTAGTGGCGGGCATTGGCAGGAAGCTCATCAAGTGATTTGCAGCCTGTGATGTCTTCTGTCCAGCCTGGAAGCTCTTCGTATACCGGCTCACATTCAGCCAGTACTTTTAAGCTTGCAGGGAATTCTTCGATCACTTCTCCGTTATAACGGTAAGCTGTACAGATTTTTAATGTCTCAATTCCAGTCAATACGTCGATGGAGTTAAGAGAAAGATCTGTGATGCCGCTGACACGGCGGGCATGGCGGACAACCACGCTGTCGAACCAGCCGACACGGCGCGCACGTCCAGTTGTTGTACCGTACTCACGGCCGACTTCACGGATCTGGTTGCCGATTTCATTATCAAGCTCAGTCGGGAATGGGCCGTCTCCTACACGAGTCGTATAAGCCTTGGATACACCGACAACATGCTTGATCTTGGTAGGGCCGACACCCGAACCGATTGTTACGCCTCCAGCCACCGGGTTAGAGGATGTAACGAATGGGTACGTACCCTGGTCGATATCCAGCATAACTCCCTGTGCACCTTCGAACAGCACGCGGCGGCCGTCATCCAATGCGTCGTTAAGCACGACAGACGTGTCGCAGACATAATGTTTGATCTGCTGGCCGTATTCGTAGTATTCATCCATGATGTCTTCGATTTTGAATCCTTCTGTTTCATAGAAGCGCTCAAGCAGGCGGTTCTTTTCTTCCAGATTGCGCGCAAGCTTTTCTTCAAATACGTCACGGTCAAGAAGGTCCGCGATGCGGATTCCGTTGCGGGCTGCTTTATCCATGTAAGCAGGGCCGATGCCTTTTTTCGTTGTACCGATCTTGTTCGCACCTTTGCGGTCTTCTTCCACTTCGTCAAGCTTCAGGTGGTAGGGAAGGATGACATGTGCGCGGTTTGAAATGCGCAGGTTGTCGGTTGTAACTCCCTTGTCATGAAGGTACGCCAATTCTTTTACAAGCGCTTTAGGATCGACAACCATTCCGTTTCCGATTGTGCAAATTTTATCGCTATAGAATATTCCAGATGGAATTAAATGAAGCTTATAAGTCTCGCCATTGAATTTGATTGTATGTCCTGCATTGTTTCCGCCTTGGTAACGTGCGATCACTTCTGCATTTTCAGAAAGGAAATCTGTAATCTTTCCTTTCCCTTCATCTCCCCACTGTGTTCCAACTACTACTACTGATGACATTAAACAAGCACCTCCGGGAATCCCATGGTTTTAAAATTTATTTTCATTTTTAATTAAGTAACTTATTTCAACCACTTTAGTTTAACAAGGTGATGTGTGATAGTCAACAAAACACGAACAATTTTAATAAAAATATGAAAATATGTTCGTAAAACAATGAAAATACAAATATAAAAAAGAGGACTTGCAGCATGCAGGCCCTCTTTATGCACCAGGCGGCGCGAATGAATCATCAAAGCGTTTCTCTAAGTTTACGAACTTATTATACTCTTTTACGAATGCCAGCTGAACGGTTCCAACCGGGCCGTTACGCTGCTTGGCGATGATGATTTCGATGATGTTTTTATCTTCGGATTCTTTGTCATAGTAGTCATCGCGGTATAGGAATGCCACGATATCGGCATCCTGCTCAATACTTCCCGATTCACGGATGTCCGACATCATCGGGCGCTTATCCTGACGCTGTTCCACTCCACGGGAAAGCTGGGACAGGGCGATCACAGGGACCTGAAGTTCACGTGCCAGCTGTTTTAGGGAACGTGAGATTTCAGATACTTCCTGCTGGCGGTTTTCTCCTGAACGTCCGCTTCCGAGGATTAATTGCAGGTAGTCGATCAGAATCATGCCAAGTCCATGCTCCTGTTTGAGGCGGCGGCATTTGGAACGGATATCCTGGATGCGGACACCCGGCGTGTCATCAATGAAAATACCCGCATTTGACAGACTTCCCATTGCCATCGTCAGTTTTCCCCAGTCCTCATCTGTCAGAGAGCCGGTACGAAGCCTCTGGGCATCAATATTCCCTTCAGCACAGAGAATACGCATGACCAGCTGTTCAGCACCCATCTCCAGACTGAAGATTGCAACGTTTTCCCCGGTTTTTGTTGCCACATTTTGCGCGATATTCAGGGCGAAGGCTGTTTTACCTACGGAAGGACGGGCACCGACAATGATGAGATCATTTCGCTGGAAGCCGGCTGTCATGCGGTCGAGCTCGGTAAATCCAGTTGCAATTCCGGTAATATCCCCTTTACGGTTATGCATTTCCTCGATATTGTCGTAGGTCCGCACCAATACATCCTTAATATTATGAAAGGCACCGGCGTTTTTGCGCTGTGCAACCTCCATGATATTTTTCTCTGCTTCCCCAAGCAGAACTTCCACTTCATCCTCGCGCGTATAGCCGTCCTGGGCAATGCCAGTTGCCGTCCGGATCAGTCTGCGAAGCAGTGATTTTTCTTCCACGATTTTTGCATAGTACTCGATATTTGCCGCTGTCGGAACAGAGCCGGCCAGTTCACTTAAGTAGCTGACCCCTCCGGTATCCTCCAGCAGTTTTGCTGCGCTGAGCTCTTCTGTCACGGTCACTAAGTCGACCGCTTTCCCCTGATCGCTCAGCTTCAGCATTACATTGAAAATCTTCTGATGGGCCGCACGGTAGAAGTCTTCAGGTATCAAGATCTCAGATGCTTGTGTAAGAGAGGAGGGTTCAAGAAAGATTGCCCCAAGTACAGCCTGTTCCGCTTCGATATTCTGAGGCGGGAGCCGATCCGCGAATAAATCACTCATCTCATTAAACCTCCTTAAAATAAAAGCGTAAAACAAAATCTATATTTATATAAAAATTCTTTATAATCCCTTTAAAAAATGTGACCAGCAGAAACTGATCACATTTTTAATCAACCCTTTTATTTTAACATGTTTACCGGCAAAAGCCACTTCCAATATTAGTTTATCGGCTTCGCTTTATACTTCTTTTACATGTACGTTTAATGTTGCGGTTACTTCAGTATGAAGCTTGACTGGAACCTTTGTGTATCCAAGTGTGCGGATCGCATCTTCCATTTCGATCTTGCGTTTGTCGATTTTGATGCTGTGCTTCTTTTGAAGCTCTTCAGCAATTTGCTTGCTTGTGATCGAGCCGAACAGGCGGCCGCCTTCACCTGATTTCGCAGTAAATTCAACTGTCAGCTTTTCAAGTGTTTCTTTCAGTTTTTTTGCATCAGCAAGCTCTTCAGCAGCAAGCTTTTCTTCTTTCTTCTTTTGAGCATTCAGGCTGCTGATACTCGATTGGTTTGCTTCGACAGCAAGCCCTTGCTTGATTAAAAAGTTATGTGCATAGCCATCTGCTACATTTTTTACTTCGCCTTTTTTCCCTTTGCCTTTAACGTCTTTTAAAAAGATTACTTTCATTCCTTTTTTCTCCCTTCAAAGTATTCATCTATAGCTTCTTTTAATCGGACTTCAACATCATCAAGTGTTGCATCCTGAAGCTGTGTGGCAGCATTTGTTAAGTGCCCGCCGCCTTCGAGATTCTCCATGATCACCTGGACATTGATATCCCCGAGGGAACGTGCGCTGACCCCTATCATGTTTTCAGAGCGGTTTGAGATGACAAATGAAGCAACTACGCCATCCATCGTCAACAGGGTATCTGCCGTCTGGGCAATCAGCACCTGATCAAATATCTGATCCGGCTCACCCTTGGCAATCGCAATGCCTTCTTTGTAAAATTGAACAGTTTCAATCAGCTTCGCCCGCTTGATGTAAGTATCAACATCCTCTTTTAAGAACTTTTGGACGAGCACGGTATCTGCCCCCTGTCCCCGCAGGTAGGATGCCGCATCAAATGTCCGCGATCCTGTACGCAGTGAGAAGCTCTTCGTGTCGACAATAATCCCGGCAAGCAGCGCCGTTGCTTCCAGCATTTCAATTCTGCCGTTTTTCGGCTGATACTCCAGAAGCTCTGTCACCAGTTCTGCTGTAGAGGAAGCGTATGGCTCCATATAAACCAGCAGCGGATTATGAATGAACTCTTCAGCGCGGCGATGATGGTCGATGACGACCACATGTTCAATCGCATGAAGCAGCTTTTCCTCAATTACCATGGATGGCTTGTGGGTATCAACCACCACGAGCAGGGTATCGTCCGTGGCAATTTCCATTGCCTGTTCCGGTGTGATGAATTTCGAAAAGAGCTCTTCGTTCTTTTCAATTTCCTTCATCATCCTTCTGACACCTGTATCCAGTTCATTGAAATTCACCACTACATAGCCCTCACGCTGATTCAGTCGCGCTACCTTCTGAATGCCGATGGCGGCTCCAATCGCATCCATATCCGGGCTTTTGTGGCCCATGATAATCACTTTATCGCTTTCCGATATCAATTCCTTCAGCGCATGGGAAATGACGCGTGCACGGACCCGGGTTCTTTTTTCAACAGGGTTGGTTTTTCCCCCGAAGAATTTGACTTTCCCGCTGGTCTGCTTAATGGCCACCTGGTCTCCTCCGCGGCCTAATGCCAGATCTAAGCTGGACTGGGCCAGTGAACCAAGCTCAGGAAGGGAAGAGACCCCGGTGCCAACACCTACGCTTAACGTAAGAGGCACATTTTGCTTGGATGTGGTTTCCCGGACATCATCAAGAATCGTGAACTTTCCTTTTTCAAGAAGCTGCAGAATATGTTCATTAAATACGGCGATAAAGCGCTCAGATGACACCCGCTTCAGGAAGACCCCATTATCCTGTGCCCATTTATTCAATATCTGGGTCACCAGGCTGTTGAGACTGCTTTTCGTCTGGTCATCCATCGCCTGGGTCATCTCATCGTAATTATCAAGGAAGATGATGGCGATCACTGTCCGTTCTTCCTGATACATTTTCTCAATTTCAGTTTGTTCCGTGACATCAAAAAAGTATAAAAGTCGTTCTTCCGGTTTATGGATCACCCGGAATTTGCGGTCATGAAGCGTAATAATTTCTGTTTCCACTTCTTGTTTGATCAGCGGAACAAGCGAATCCGCGACATCATAAAGCGATCTTCCGACTAGCGTATCTTCATCAAAGCAGGATGCTAAAAAGGGATTAGTCCATTCAATGTAATAATCATCATTAATCAGCATGATTCCAATCGGCATTTCCATAAGAGCTTCTTCGCCGACCTTTTTCACCCTGTAGGAAAGGGTAGAAATGTATTCTTCCGTCTCCTTCCGGTGCTTTTGATTCAGCTGAAAAAGGTAGTAGAAAGGAAGGATGGCCAGAAACAGCCCAATTAATGCAGAAAGCCAATTGTAGTACGCCAATATACCGAGAAGCACCACTGTTATGCCCATCAATCCAAAAATCGGATAGCGTATGGACCGCTTTTCTAAATACGAAGGCATGTTTTCAGCTCCTAAACAGTAGTGTTGTTCATCACTTTTTTCCTAATCTTTGCCTTAAATCAAATCCTAAGTCAATTATACCTAATATCCTCACAATATAAAGGAGAAATGGCATAAGAAATGTAAATACAGCAGCAAGGACAGGCACGGCTTTCGGCCATCCCTTTAAATGACTGAAAAAGAAAATCAGGGACAGGCCTTGAATGACCATGAAAATCTGCAGAATGAAGGCAATATTGACAAGTGCCATAAACCAGTAGCTTCCTTCTGACGGATTAAAAAGGAACGAAGCAATAATGGTTATGAGATAGTACCATAATATGCTTTTCGGCAGGCTCATTTCCCTGAATGGCTTAAAGCCTTCAATCTTAATACCGAATCGTTTGGCAATCGGAAAGGAAACAAGCTGAATGACAAAAACAGAAATGACCGATGTCATGACAAATAAACTCGGCGTTAAGGTCTCAATCATTTTCAGGCCAGCTGTCAGCTGCTCGACTGCCTTATCTGCGTTCTGCCCGAAGCCTTCGAGCATTCCTTGTGAGATTTTAATGGACTCCTCCATCATGCTGATGCCTTCTTTAATGATATTGATATTAAAAAAGGCAACTGCTGCAGCATATTGAAGCAAAAGGGCTGCAAGGAATACGAGCGTGCCCGCAATAAAGGAAGAAGCCCGTCCTTTATTTTCCCTGATAAACATACCGATTACCGTACCGGTCAATCCGAATGTCAGAGCAAGCGGAATGCCCATGATGGATCCGATAATCAGGGATAGCAGAACGGCTCCCGTCAGAAAGACAATCGCGCTCATCCGGTTATTTTTCGCTGCAAACATAATAAACGGAAGAGCCAGGAAGAAAACCGAAACGCTACCGAGAATCGGCACATAGAGCGAAATCAGAAGAAGCACGGCAAAAACCGCGAGAAGCACAGCACCTTCTGTTAATTTATGTACATTATTCATTAATACACCCCTCAAACCGTGTATCCAAAAAGGAGGAAATCTGTTCCCGGCTTTTTGAACTCATATAAGCTCTATTGTAGCTAGTATTAAATGCAGGTTCAACCTTCGCGATTTCAGAAGGGGTTTTAGCTTTAATACACCCCGTAATAAAGGAGAACATAATAAAAAAGACGCCGGATACCAGCGTCTTTCTCTAATTATTATTCACCTGAAACGTATGGCAGTAATGCCATTTGGCGAGCGCGCTTAATAGCAATCGTTAATTTACGTTGGTATTTAGCGTTAGTGCCTGTTACACGACGTGGTAAAATCTTACCGCGCTCAGAGATGAATTTTTTTAGAAGATCCACATCTTTGTAGTCGATGTGAGTGATTCCGTTTGCAGTGAAAAAGCAAACCTTACGACGTTTAGCACGTCCTCCTCTGCGTCCTCCAGCCATGGTCAGTTACCTCCTTTAGCTTATTATTTTATATATTTCCGTTCATAATCGGGCCCTATTAGAATGGCAGGTCGTCATCAGAAATGTCGATTTGGCCGTCATTTGCGAATGGGTCCTGATCCACGCGAGTATAGTTGCCCTGATTACGATTATCCTGGCGTTGATTCTGATTGCTGTTATTTCCAAATGGGAAATCCTGGTCTTTAGGACCGCCGTAGTTCGGGTTACCGCCGCCCTGGCCGCCAGAACTATTCTTCGGCTCAAGGAATTGCACACTTTCAGCCTGGACTTCTGTCACGTAAACGCGCTTTCCATCCTGGCCTTCATAGCTGCGGGATTGAATCCGGCCATCTACACCTGCAAGACTTCCTTTTTTAAGGAAATTTGCTACGTTTTCAGCTGGCTTTCTCCATACCACACAGTTGATAAAGTCTGCCTCCCGCTCACCTTGCTGATTCGTAAAAGTACGATTCACGGCAAGAGTGAATGAAGCGACAGGAACTCCGTTCGGGGTATACCGCAAATCAGGATCCTTTGTCAAACGTCCGACAAGAACAACACGGTTCATCATCAGAATCAACTCCTCTCGGTAAAATGGCTATATCTATTATTTTTCGTCTTTAACAACGATGTAACGGATGATGTCTTCGCTGATTTTAGCTAAACGAGTGAACTCGTCAACTGCTGTTGCTTCAGCATTAACGTTCATAAGCTGGTAGTAGCCATCGCGGAAATCATTGATTTCATATGCAAGGCGACGCTTACCCCAATCCTTTGATTCAGAAACCTCCGCACCATTGTCAGTTAAGATTGTGTTGAAACGCTCAACTAGGGCTTTTTTAGCCTCATCTTCAATGTTTGGGCGGATGATGTACATAACTTCGTACTTTCTCATCACTTTCACCTCCTTTTGGTCTAACGGCCCACAAAGGGCAAGGAGCAATATACATTACTCACAAGTTGAAATTATAGCACATTAAATATGTAAAAGCAATAACACTAGAGTGAATTGGAAGATGGAAGATTATTTAGAAGGCTCTTTTCGTATATATTGTTGTTTTTCATCCTTCAATGTTGTCCGTTGATTTCCGCTCCAGGCTGCTCAGCGAA
>NZ_NPDG01000125.1:0-14094 GCF_002272225.1 Bacillus sp. 7894-2 | reverse complement strand
AAGCAACAAACCTTGCGAAAACAGCCTTTTTAAAATAATCATAAAAAAGAACCCCTAAAAATAGAGGTCCCAAAATAATTAAACGTTAAAGCGGAAGTGCATGACATCTCCGTCTTTAACAATGTATTCTTTTCCTTCGAGGCGGACTTTTCCTGCTTCTTTTGCAGCTGTCATGTTGCCTGCAGCGACAAGGTCATCATAGGAAACTGTTTCTGCACGGATGAAGCCTTTTTCAAAGTCGGAGTGAATAACTCCCGCACATTGAGGAGCCTTCATGCCTTTGCGGAATGTCCAGGCGCGGACTTCCTGTACGCCGGCTGTGAAATAAGTTGCCAGTCCAAGCAGGTTGTAGGCTGCTCTGATCAGCTGATCAAGTCCGGATTCTTCGATGCCTAGCTCCTGAAGGAACATTTCTTTTTCTTCCCCGTCAAGCTCTGCAATTTCAGATTCGATTTTTGCACAGATAACGATCACTTCCGCATTATCTTTTGCGGCAAATTCTTTTACCTGCTGCACATATTCGTTAGAAGAAGGATCCGCTACATCGTCCTCGCTTACGTTTGCCACGTAAAGCACAGGCTTGATTGTCAGCAGGTGAAGACCTTTTACAATCTTCATTTGCTCTTCTGTGAATTCAACTGTACGGGCTGGCTTATCGTTTTCGAACGCTTCTTTTAATTTTTCCAGAATTTCAAGCTCGATCACAGAATCTTTATCCTTCTGCTTAGCCAGCTTGCTCACACGGCCAATTCGCTTATCAACTGACTCAAGATCAGCCAGGATCAATTCCAGGTTGATGACTTCGATATCATCGATCGGGTCCACTTTCCCCGCGACGTGTGTAATATTGTCATCCGCAAAACAGCGGACAACCTGGCAGATGGCATCTACTTCACGGATGTGGGACAGGAATTTGTTTCCAAGACCTTCCCCTTTGCTCGCACCCTTTACGATGCCGGCAATATCCGTAAATTCGAAAGCCGTTGGCACAGTTTTTTTCGGCAGAACCAATTCAGTTAATTTATTCAAACGGTGATCAGGCACTTCTACAATCCCTACATTCGGATCAATTGTACAGAACGGATAGTTCGCAGACTCCGCTCCCGCCTGGGTAATTGCATTAAACAACGTAGATTTCCCGACATTCGGCAAACCTACAATACCAGCTGTTAAAGCCATCCAAGTCACTCCTCAGTCTAATTTCATCTATAAAAAATACGATTGATTCTCATTTAAACAAGCCTCTAACAATTATAGATAGTTGCCGGAGAAATGTAAAGAAAAGGTGACAGGTACCTATACCACTTAGCCTAAGTGGTATAGGTACCTGTCACCGCTGCTATTAAACCTTCTCAATATTCACAAGGCAGTCATACAATGTGCTGCCAAGGCCGTTGTCCGATTCGCGGCTGGATGTAAGGTTATTGACGGGGCCGCCGAATTTTGCCCAGATCCCTTCATCGATATTGATGGTATCCGGATGGGCTTTTTTCATGATATGGACATAGCCATTCATTTCCCCGCGGTCATTCCACACTTTGACGTAATCGTTCTCCTGCAGGCCAAGCTTTTCGGCAATATTATCGGCAATTTCCACCTTTGGCTTTGGCTTCGGCTTCAATAGGTGATAATGCTGCGAATGGTTGGACCGGAGCGGATGAATCGTCAGCAGGGTGAAAGGAAACTGTTCGGCACGCTCTTTATCGGTCCATTTGGTTTCCCGTGGAAGAGCGAGTGTCAGCCTGCTTTCGGAACCCTTTCGGAACGAGGTAAATTCATATTTGCCGCTTGGTGTCTTGAACTGGCGGTCTCTCCAGGGCACCGTATCAACCGGAAGTTCCATATGGTGGGAATTCCGTAAGCTACCAAGTGTAATCCCCTGTTCTTTAAGCGTTCCAAGGCCAAGGCTGATGAATTCTTCTCTTGTAAAATCGAAATCGGCTCCGAATCCGAGTCGTTTGGCAAGCTCGGTCCATACCCATAAATCAGGCTTCGCTTCGCCTGGCGGTTCAGCCAGCTTCGGACTATGGTTGACATAATGATGGTACATGGAAGAATAATAGAGATCTTCCTGTTCAAACACGGTTGCAACAGGCAGAACGTAATCTGCCATTTTAGCCGTGTCTGTCATAAACTGCTCCATCACGACAACGGTCTCAACAGATGCAAAAGCCTCGCGTACCCTTGAAGAGTCAGGCACCTGGGTTAAAGGATTTCCGCACGTAACGAAGATCATCTTAATCTCAGGATCCTTTGCTGTTAAAATCCCTTCTGCCTGCCGCATCATCGTAAATTGCCTGAAAGCTGTTTTACGCTCTGAGAGGGTGAGGGCAGCCGCATCAAAGCTCTGTCCTACCTGTCTGTTGGCGTAGTTTGCACCGCCGCCCGGAATCCCGATATTGCCGCTCACGGCAATCAAAGCATCCATCAGCCTGATCGTATTCCCGCCGTTTTCGTAGCGCTGCATGCCCAGGCCAAAGAAAGTGGACACGGGGCGATCGCCATACACCGCTGCAAGCTCGGTCATCACTTCAGCAGGCACTTCCGTTTTCTCTGCGATTTCCTCAAGCGTTACACTTTCGAGCAATTCAATCAAATCTTCAAAACCAACTGAATAGGTATCTATGAAACTTCTATCTTCCAATCCCAGACGGAGCATTTCCTTCATGATGCCGGCCGCAAGCCATCCATCCATCCCCGGCTTGATGGAAAAATAGCGGTCGGCCATTTTAGCCGTCGCATTATAAATCGGATCAATCACATATAATTTGGCACCCTGTTTCTTTGCCTCCTGCAGCCTTTGAGACAGGTGCATATTGGTGCGGGCAACATTTCTGCCCCAGACGACAATGTGCCTGCTGTTCAAAATATCTTCAGGAGCATGGCTGTACGCATCTCCGAAATCTGAGCTCTGAGCCTCAATGCCGGCTCCCCAGCAGATTGACCCTACTAATTCAGTCACGCCGCCATAGCAGTTGAAAAAGCGCTGATCCAGGTTCGTCAGCAAACCGCCATTGGCATAATCATGGCTGTGAAGAATTGAAGTGGTTCCAGCCGTTTCTTTTAGCTCCTTCATTTTCAGGGAAATATCGTGCAAAGCCTGCTCCCAGGAAATGGGCACAAATTCTCCATTTACCTTTTTCAGCGGATGAAGCAGGCGCTCCGGAGAATTGGTTCTGCTTTCAAGCATTCTGCCGCGGCCGCAAATTTTCCCCTTTGTGATCGGATGGTCCGGATCGCCATCTACCTTTGTTACTTTACCGTCATCCACGGTTACATGAAAGCCGCAGCTGTCCCAGCAGTTAAGGGGACAGGCTGACTTGAATGTTTGTGCCACCAACCTCATCTCCCTGCAGTTTGTCTCTTATTCCTCATGCTTAACAAGAATTTTCTTCATCTTCCGGGCGAATTCCCTTCTTGGGATCATTACGCTGTGTCCGCAGCCTTCGCACTTAATGCGGATATCTGCTCCCATCCGAATGATTTTCCATTTGTTTACCCCGCATGGGTGAGGCTTTTTCATTTCCACGACATCATGTAAATCAAATTCTTTTTGCTCCATGTTTATCCCTCCGCATTCAGTTTTGGGTTATCCTGCTCATTCCGTGTGTACATCACAAGGCGCGGGAACGGAATTTCAATGCCATGCTCATCTAAACAAAGCTTAATTTCCTTCCGCAGCTGGCGCGCTATATAAAAATGCCTCATGGGCAGTGTCTCCGAAACAACTCTCAGAACCACTTCCGAAGCAGCCAGGTTCTGAACTCCAAGGATTTCCGGTGTTTTCACCATATCCTCATACTTCTCAGGCAGCTTCTCAAACAGCTCCTGCAAAACCTTTTCGGCTTTTACAATATCGCCTTCATACGAAATCTTGACATCCACAAATGCCACACTATTATTTAATGAAAAATTGGTCACCTGCATAATGCTTCCGTTGGGGAGGATGTGAACCTCACCCGTCCAATTCTTAATCTTCGTCGTCCGAAGTCCGATTTCTTCCACTGTACCTTCAAATTGATCAACCCGGATATAATCCCCAACCGAAAACTGATCTTCGAAAATAATGAAAAATCCGGTGATAATATCCTTTACAAGGCTCTGTGCTCCAAACCCGACAGCCAACCCGACGATTCCGGCACCGGCCAAAAGGGCTTTTACATCAATTGTCAGCACCGATAAGATCATGATCGCCGCAACGAAAAACACCACATAGGTGAGCATATTCTCCAGCAGCTTCAAAAGGGTGGCTTCCCTGCGCTCTGAGATTCGCAGCCTGGACGGCGTTCTCAGCTTAAAAATATTGCGGATCGCCAGCTTCCCGATCCTGATCAGGATGCTCGTCACAATCAGAATGGCCACAATCTTAAAAATGCCTTCCCCGATCGTGATCCAGGTTTCTTCATTCGAAATCTTATCTATCATACTGTGCATCATAATTTCAATAGGACTCATGGTTTCACCTGCTCATTTTTAGTGAAAATATATAAAAGCGGAAGGCGCCCGCTTATCGGCGACAAGCTTAGACCCGAGAGCCGATGGCGCCTGGAGCTGGACAGTTATCGCGTTCAAAATTTCCAGTCTTTATCTTGAATGAATTATACTGCATCTCGTCCCTCAGTGCGAATCCCTCTGTAAAACAAAATTATTTTATCAATTTTTCTCATGGCTTAACAGTTAAAAAACCGGTTGTTTAACGATTAAATAATACAGGTATGTATAGATTACACAAAAATTCCGTATACTGTTAAAAACGTATAAATACTTGTTTTTCGGGCATGGCAAGGATTAAAGAGGGAGTGGACCTATATGAACTTCAAACCAAACTTGTTTGATAAAAAAGGCGGGGCTTCTGCCAGAATCTCGCATGAAGAAACAAACTCTGCAGAAAAATTGGCTGCTGAACTGAAGAATATTCTGTCTGCGGGCATCGGCTGCCGTCCCATCGTTTTTGTCTGCATTGGCACAGACCGCTCTACAGGCGATTCATTAGGTCCGCTGGTCGGCACACTCCTTGAGGAAAAATCCATGTCATCTTTCCATGTGTACGGAACACTGGAGGACCCGATCCATGCCGTGAACCTTGAGGAAAAACTGAACGAAATCAAAAAGAAGCACTTTAACCCCTTTATCATCGGAATCGATGCATGCCTCGGCCGTCTGAAGAGCGTCGGAGTCATCCAAATTGGAGAAGGCCCGGTCAAACCGGGTGCCGGAGTCAATAAAGACCTGCCGGAAGTAGGGGACATGCACATCACCGGCATCGTCAATGTCAGTGGATTCATGGAATTTTTCGTCCTTCAGAACACCAGGCTCAATCTCGTCCTGAAAATGGCGAAAACCATCGCAGAGGGCATCTATGAAGCCAGCCTCTCCCACCAGACAGCGCCGGCATGGCCTGCATTTAAGTGGGAACTGAACCGTGAACAAACACCTTAATAGAGTGGAAAGCCGCAGGGGAGTGAGCCTGCGGTTTTTTGTTGGGCAGGGGAGGGGGATTGTGCATACATCCGTTTTGTGGGCGGGGTCCTTCATGTTTTCGCGCTCGTCCTGCTCTCTGTTTTGATCGTCAATTCCGTTTTCTGTAACGAGGAAGTGTGGCAAATGTGAGATAAAATTAGAAACTTGTTAGATAAACTTCAAAATTTGCTAGATAAATTCACATACATGCTAGATAAAACCCAAATCATGCTAGATATATTCACAAACCTGTTATAAACCGCCAAGCACGCTCATTTTCCCGGAAAAACAGCTGACTTGAGCACGAATCTCGTGCACTTGACTCGTGAATTCGCGCGGCTCCAGCCAGATTTAACACCATTCCGGCATAAAAAAATGCACCATAAGCACACCAGCGACCGTGCCCACGATGCACATTCCTTCATCTAAAAATAAATCCCATAAAAATAAACAACCGACACAATAATTCCCGTAACCACAATTCCAGGAAGCAGGTTCGCCACGCGGATTTTCGTAATGCCTGTCAAATTCAGCCCAATCGCAAAGATCATGATTCCCCCTGTTGCGGTCATTTCCTTGATAAAGCTATCCATCAGAAGCTGGGGGACAAACCGGTCGATTTGAGTGGCAAATAGGGCAATGAGTCCTTCATACAGCATCACCGGAAAAGCTGAGAAGAGCACACCGATCCCTAATGTAGTCGTTAAGATGAGGGAGGTGAAGCCGTCAATAATCGATTTGGTATAAAGCACCGAGTGATCGCCGCGGATGCCGCTGTCAAGCGCCCCGATAATGGCCATAGCACCAATGACAAAGATAAGCGTAGCGGTTACGAAGCCCTGCGAAATGCTGCCCTGGCCTTTCGAGCCAATTTTGCTTTCAAGCCAATCGCCAAGCTTGTTGAGCTTATCTTCGAGAGCAAAATACTCTCCAATCACCGTTCCGAACACAAGGCTCAAAATCACCACGAGGAAATTCTCGCTTTTAAAGCCCATTTGCAGGCCGAGCACCATGACCGCAAGGCCAATTGCATGCATGACAGTGCCCTTCATATTTTCGGGAATGCGATGGAGCAATTTCCCGAGCAGTGTTCCAATAATAATCAATAATCCATTTACAAGTGTACCCAGCAGAAACATACTCTTCACCTTATTATTTCGCAATGCGAATTATTTTCTATTAAAATTACCACGAAAGGCCTGAGCCTACAATCCTTTTTTATAAAATCCTGTAAAAAAATAAACCATCATAAAGATGGCTTACTGATGTGTTTCTAAAAGCTCCATAATGCGTTCCAAATCTTCTTTTGAGAAAAATTCAATCTCAATTTTCCCTTTGTTTTTGGTCTGTTTAATATGGACGGTCGTCCCGAAGCGTTCCCTGAGGGAGGATTCGCGTTCCTTAATGAAGATATCCTTTTGGACTGCCGGCTTTTTCGTTTCACGTGAAACATCGTTCAGCTGCTGAATCAGCTGTTCAAGCTGACGGACATTTAAGCCGTCTTTAACTGTTTTTTCAACAAGCGCCTGCAGCTTTTCTTTTTTTCGCAGCCCCAATAGCGCCCTTCCGTGTCCCATGGAAATTTTGCCTTCTGAAATCAGTCCTTGTATGGTCGGAGGAAGGGATAGCAGGCGAATATGGTTGGCAATATGCGGCCGGCTTTTTCCCAGGCGCTTGGCCAATTCCTCCTGTGTCACCTTGAGCTTCTCCATCAGCAGCTGGTAGGCAGCCGCTTCTTCAATCGGCGTCAAGTCTTCACGCTGCAGATTTTCAAGCACAGCGAGCTCCATCATCTGCTGTTCAGTCAGTTCTCTTACAACAACAGGAACTTTCTCCAGGCTGGCTTCTTTTGCTGCCCGGTAGCGGCGCTCTCCGACAACAATTTCATAGCCCTTGATGCTTTTGCGGACGATGATCGGCTGCAGAATTCCATGTTCAAGGATGGATTGCTTCAATTCCTCGATAGCTTCCTTTTCAAACACCTTGCGCGGCTGATAAGGGTTTGGACGAATGTCCTTTATTTTTACTTCCTGTACGGTTTCTTCACTTTCGGTTTCAGCATTATTGAAAAAAGCATTCAGACCTTTTCCCAGACCTTTAGCCATTTGAAACCACTTCCTTTGCCAGTTCTAAATATACTTCAGCTCCGCGTGACTTCGGATCATAAGTAATGATAGGTTCTCCATGGCTCGGAGCCTCTCCCAGCCGCACATTGCGGGGGATGATTGTTTTATAGACTTTATCCTGAAAATACTTTTTCACTTCTTCAATGACCTGAATGCCGAGATTTGTCCGGGCATCAAGCATTGTCAGCAGAACGCCTTCGATTTTCAAATCATGGTTCAGATGCTTCTGCACAAGGCGGACAGTGTTCAGAAGCTGGCTCAGCCCTTCCAGTGCATAGTACTCGCACTGCACGGGTATGATTACGGCATCTGAAGCGGTAAGCGAATTAATTGTCAGTAATCCGAGGGAAGGAGGACAGTCAATAATCACATAATCAAAGTTTCCTTTTACTTCCTCAAGAGCCCTCTTTAATCTGACTTCCCGTGAGATCGTCGGCACCAGTTCAATTTCTGCGCCTGCCAGCTGAATGGTTGCCGGGATGGCGTATAAGTTCTCTACCGAAGTGGGTTTAATGACCTTTGATGCTTCCACATCATCCACGAGGACGTCATAAATGCAATGATCGACATCCGCTTTTTCAATGCCGATTCCGCTTGTGGCATTGCCCTGCGGATCAATGTCGACCAGCAGCACTTTCTTGCCTATGTATGCCAGGCATGCGCCAAGATTGACGGAAGAGGTCGTTTTGCCGACTCCGCCTTTCTGGTTCGCAACGGCTATAATCTTGCCCACAGTATCACCTGCTTTCATCTATCAATATTCCAATCTATCTATCTGCGAATTCATTCGTATCGTTAAATCACGTAGTCTATTTTATCACGAAAAACAGGGCAGAATTATTTTTTTGTAAAAAATAAGAAGATTCTAATAGTCTTTTTATCGTCCTTCAAAAAAAACGCGAGAAATAAAACAGGGAGCCCCCGCTTTATTTCTCGCGTAAAAAAATTATTTCTTTTTAGGAATCTTGATCGTGATTTGATAAAATTCATCAAATTCTTCTTCTTCGGAATCAAGATTAATGCCGCTGTCAGAAACCATGGATAGAGATTGCCTGATGGTGTTGACCGCAATTCTCATATCCTTGCTGAAAGCCTTTCGTTTCGGCTTCGGCTTCGGATTTTTCTGTTCGAGAATTTTGACAACCCGGTCTTCCGTCTGCTTCACATTGAGATTCTTTTCCACAATCTCCTGCAGCAGGGCGACCTGCTTCTCCGGGTCCTTCAGCGGGATGAGTGAACGGGCATGCCGCTCTGTAATTAATTTGTTTAACAATGCTTCCTGGACAGGCTGCGGCAATTTCAGCAGCCGAAGCTTGTTGGCAACGGTTGACTGGCCTTTTCCAAGGCGCTGTGCCAATGCCTCCTGTGTCAGGCTATGCAGCTCTAAAAGTTTTCCGTAGGCAACAGCTTCTTCAATCGGGGATAATTCTTCCCTTTGAAGATTTTCAATTAAAGCTACTGAAGCCGTTTCGGTATCGCTGAGATTTTTGACAATAGCCGGAGCTTCTTCCCAGCCCAGTTTTTTCATGGCCCGGTATCTGCGCTCACCGGCTATGATTTCAAACTGGCCATCCTCAAATTCCCGTACGACGATTGGCTGGATGATTCCATGTGTATGGATCGTCCGGGAAAGCTCTTCTATTTTTTCATCATCAAATACCGTTCTTGGCTGGAAACGGTTAGGGACGATTTGATCAATAGGAATTTTCTTAACTTCTTCTCTGTCGCTTAAGTCTTCAATATCCAGCTGTTCTTCTGCTGGCTTTTCCGCTGTCACTTGTTCTCCCTTTTCGCCTAGGCCAAAAAAGCGTGAGAAAGAATGCTTCATCACCCTGCACCACCTTTACGAAACTCCCTATTACATATTCTCTATCATCATGACAAATCCTGCTGGACAGGAGCAATATTAATATCTGGAAAAATCGAAACGTTTACACCATTATGTCATACAATGGCAAATTGCGCACCCTATTCAATTGGTGTTTTATTGGGTGTCCCCGGCTTCCGCGGGTACTTTTTAGGAGTATTCTTTTCTTTTTTAATGATTAAGATATTGCGCTCACTTTCTTCCTCGGGGAGGGTGAACGTGTGGGAATCCACAAGTCTTCCGCCCAGAACCGAGACGGCCTTTTTGCCGGCATCCAGTTCTTCCTTTGCGCTGGCGCCCTTCATGGCCACAAATGTGCCTCCTGTTTTAGCCAGCGGCAGACACAGCTCGCTTAAAACGGATAATCTGGCAACAGCTCTTGCTGTCACCACATCAAAAGACTCACGGTATTCCTTGTTCTGGCCAAAGGTTTCCGCACGGTCATGGATAAAGCGGACATTCTCAAGCTCCAGCTTTTTCGCCAGATGCTCCAGAAAACCGATGCGTTTATTAAGCGAGTCAACGATCGTAATATGTAAACCGGGAAAAGCAATTTTAATCGGTATGCTCGGGAAGCCTGCCCCTGCACCGACATCACAGACCGTTAGCGGCTGGCTGAAGTCAAAGTAAAAAGCCGCGCTTATGGAGTCATAGAAGTGCTTTAAATACACATCTTCCTTTTCCGTAATGGCTGTTAAATTCATTTTTTCGTTCCATTCCACCAGCGTGGAATAGTAGGTGTCATATTGCTGCAATTGCTGTGGCGAAAGGGCAATCCCCTTCGCCGCCAGCATTTCAGTAAATTGTTCGGTATTCATTTAGTAATCCTTTCCGTTCTCTGACATAATCGGATTTTCCTCTTTACTCAGCTGAAACTCGTGCAATTCTCCCCTGTTCTAAATAAACAAGCAAAATGGAGATATCTGCAGGATTAACTCCGGAAATTCGCGAAGCCTGTGCGAGAGACAGCGGCCTTACTTCCTTCAGCTTTTGTCTTGCTTCGGAAGCCAGTCCGTTAATATCATCATAATCGATGTTTTCAGGGACCTTTTTGTTTTCCATTTTCTTAAGACGCTCTACCTGCTGAAGGGACTTTTCAATATAGCCTTCATACTTAATCTGGATCTCCACCTGCTCGGTTACATCGGGATCAAGCGCAGTTTCAGCCGGAGCGAGCTGCCCGATATGCTCATATGTCATTTCCGGACGCTTCAGCAGATCTGAGGCGCGGATGCCGTCTTTCAGTTCGCTTCCGCCCTGGCTTTTGATCAGCTCCTGCACGTCAGAAGCAGGCTTGATGAAGATGCTCTTAAGACGTGCTTTTTCGTCTTCTATCGCCTGCTTTTTCAGCTGGAATCTTTCATAGCGTTCCTCACTGATCAGACCAACTTTGCGGCCAAGCTCTGTTAAACGCAGGTCGGCATTGTCATGGCGAAGCAATAGACGGTATTCCGCTCTTGAAGTCAGTAGACGGTAAGGCTCGTTCGTGCCTTTGGTTACAAGGTCATCAATCAGGACGCCAATATAAGCATCTGAACGGCTTAAAATAACTTCTTCCTTATCCAGCGATTTCAATCCGGCATTCATGCCTGCCATTAAACCTTGTCCGGCAGCTTCTTCATAACCGGACGTCCCGTTAATCTGGCCCGCCGTATAAAGATTTTTCACCTTTTTAGTTTCCAGTGTCGGCCATAATTGCGTTGGGACGATGGAATCATATTCAATCGCATAGCCGGCACGCATCATCTGCACCTTTTCAAGCCCAGGGATCGTTCTGAGAATCTGCTGCTGCACATCCTCAGGCAAGCTTGTTGAAAGCCCCTGCACGTATACTTCCTGAGTATTGCGGCCTTCAGGCTCAAGGAAAATCTGATGGCGCGGCTTATCGTTAAAGCGGACAACCTTGTCTTCAATGGACGGGCAATAGCGCGGGCCAGTTCCTTTGATCATGCCGGAGTACATTGGCGAGCGATGAAGATTATTGTCGATCAATGTATGCGTTTCTTCATTGGTATACGTCAGCCAGCATGGGAGCTGGTCTGTAATATACTTGGTTGTTTCATAGGAAAAAGCTCTTGGCACATCATCGCCAGGCTGGATTTCCGTTTTGCTGTAATCAATGGTATGGCTGTTGACGCGCGGCGGCGTTCCAGTTTTAAAACGGACCAGATCAAAGCCAAGCTCCTGCAGATGCTCTGAGAGCTTAATGGATGGCTGCTGGTTATTAGGGCCGCTTGAGTACTTCAGTTCACCAAGAATGATTTCCCCTCTTAAGAAGGTTCCGGTCGTAATGACGACCGCTTTGGAATGATACACGGCGCCTGTCTGGGTGACAACGCCCCTGCATTCTCCATCTTCAACAATCAGATGTTCAACCATTCCCTGAATAAGCGTCAGGTTCCGTTCATTTTCCAGTGTTTTTTTCATTTCATGCTGATAGGTGAACTTATCGGCCTGTGCTCTTAATGCACGTACGGCAGGCCCTTTTCCTGTGTTCAGCATACGCATCTGAATATGGGTTTTATCAATGTTCTTGCCCATTTCTCCGCCAAGGGCATCGATTTCCCTTACGACGATTCCTTTTGCAGGTCCCCCAACTGACGGGTTACATGGCATAAAGGCTACCATATCCAGGTTGATTGTAATCATTAATGTCTTTGCGCCGAGACGGGCCGAAGCAAGGCCTGCTTCCACACCCGCGTGTCCGGCTCCGACTACTATGACATCATAACTTCCAGCTTCATATGTCATGATGCGGCCTCCTTTGCTGCAATCAGGCAAGCCACAGACCCAGGCTCAATAGAGGCTGAACCGGCCGATTGCAAAAGTTAAAAAATCTATTATCCGCTGCGTCAGCTGACACAGCTCTCTTAAATCATCTATTTTCCTAAACAGAACTGCGAGAATAACTGGTCAATCAGGCTTTCATGGACACTTTCCCCAATAATTTCACCAAGCAGCTCCCATGTTCTTGTCAAATCAATCTGCACAATATCAATCGGTGTTCCCATCTCAACACCCTGCATCGCTTCATCAATGGCATTTTGCGCCTGATTCAACAGGGCAATATGGCGGGTATTGGATACATACGTCATATCCCCGGCTTCGATGGAGCCTGCAAAGAATAAAGAAGCAATGGCTTCCTCAAGATCGTCGACTCCCTGGTCTTCCAATAAAGAGGTTGTCACCAGTTTATGATGCTTCGAAAGCTCGCGGACGCGATTCATGTCGATCTTTTGATTAAGGTCGGTTTTATTGACAATCACAATAACGTCCATGCCTTCGACCGCTTTAAATATATTTTCATCCTCAGACGTCAATTCATCCGAGTAATTGAGCACGAGCAAAATTAAATCTGCTTCCTTTAAAACCTGTCTCGATTTTTCGACACCGATCCGTTCGACGATATCTTCCGTTTCACGAATGCCGGCTGTATCCACCAGACGGAGCGGCACTCCTCTGACATTCACATATTCTTCAATAACATCACGGGTGGTGCCCGGTATATCAGTCACAATCGCCTTATTTTCGTGAACAAGGCTATTCAATAAGGAAGATTTCCCAACGTTTGGCCGTCCAACGATGACCGTGGAAAGTCCTTCACGCAGTATTTTCCCCTGCTGTGAGGTTTGAAGGAGCTTTTCGATCTCTTTCTTTACATAGGAAGCCTTCTCCATCAGCATATGATGGGTCATTTCCTCGACATCATCGTATTCCGGATAGTCGATATTGACTTCCACGTGAGCCAGGATCTCCAGAATTTCCTGCCGAAGCTTCCCAATAAGCTTTGACAGCCTTCCTTCCATCTGGCCAAGTGCCACGTTCATTGCCCGGTCCGTCTTGGCGCGAATCAGATCCATGACCGCTTCTGCCTGTGATAAATCAATCCGTCCGTTCAAGAAGGCGCGCTTTGTAAATTCACCCGGCTCAGCAAGCCTTGCACCATTATTCAGCAAAAGCTGCAGCACGCGATTCACGGAAACCAGTCCGCCATGGCAGTTGATTTCTATGACATCTTCCTTCGTAAAGGTTTTCGGTCCCTTCATAGCTGAAACCATCACTTCTTCAGCAATCTCTTCAGTTTTCGGGTCAACAATATGTCCATAATGAATGGTATGGGACGCCACATTCTTCAGCCGCTTGCCTCCTACCCCTCTGAAAAGAAGGTCCGCAATGTCAAATGCCTGATCCCCGCTCAGGCGGACAATGGCAATGGCTCCTTCTCCCATCGGCGTAGATATCGCAGCGATTGTATCGAATTCCAATTCATTCACCTCTCTTTTCTTCTTACTTCCATCTATATAAAAAATGAATCCTGCTTTCGATTCCCCAAATTAATAGAATATCACAAGGCTTTTTTTTAGAAAAGCATATCAGCCCGCATTTCCGGCTTGTCCATCAGTTCAGCATGTTACTTATCAACATCCCGCTTCATGTCAGCGAGCGAAAAAATTATCCACACGTCTCATAATTAATATGCTCTATTTTAACTTATCCACATGTGAATAACAATAAAACCAATTGAGATTTAATAATTTGCAGGGCTTTGACGGAGAACGACAAAAAAATCCCAATCCGGAATGGTTTGGGATTTTGCGTAATGAGTAATTTATGTTTTGGACGTTGATAACTGTCCAGCTA
>NZ_NPDG01000124.1:0-13816 GCF_002272225.1 Bacillus sp. 7894-2 | reverse complement strand
TCGGGGGTGGACAAGGCGCTTCCGCTTTTCTTGCTATCTTGTTCTGGCTGGTGCAATGACGATATGGCGATGCGGGTCATTGCCATCCGAATAGGTTTTGATTCGCTTATTATTTACGAGAGCGGTATGGATCACTTTGCGTTCATAGGAAGGCATAGGCTCCAGCGCAATTTCTTTTCCCGTCTTCAAAGCTTTTTGAGCAAGCCTTTCAGCCAGTTGAATCAGGGTATCCTGGCGTCTTTTCCGGTAATCCTCTGCATCGACCACCACATTTAAGTACTGCTCGGCATAGCGGTTGATGACCAGCTGTGTCAAATACTGGAGAGAATTGAGCGTTTGCCCTCTTTTTCCGATTAAAAGAGCTATCTTTTCGCCGGATAAGATAAATTGAACATTTTTTCCCTCACGTAATGTTTCAATTTCGATGGGCACGCCCATTTTTGCACTGACATCTTTAAGGAATTTTTCCGCTTCCTCAATCGGATCAGGCTTTTTCACAGCTTTCACCACGGCCGGCCGGGATCCGAAAATCCCGAAAACGCCTTTTTTACCTTCATCAACAATAGTAATCTCTAAGCGGTCTTCTGTTGTGTTTAATTGAGCTAAAGCTGACTCTACTGCTTCCTTGACGGTTTGTCCTGTAGCAGTTACTTGTTTCACTTTTTGGCTCCTCCTGCATTTCCGGCCGCTGCAGCTTTCAGGTCCGGACCTTTAATGAAATACGTTTGAATGATCATGAAGATATTACCCACTACCCAGTATAAAGAAAGAGCTGCCGGGAAGTTAATGGCAAAAACAACGATCATAATCGGCATTAGATAAAGCATCATTTTCATTTGTGCAGCCATTTGCCCTGTGTGCTGAGTGCCTGCCATCATCATTTTCTGCTGAATGAACGTTGTCACACCTGCAATTAAAGGCAATAAGTAAATTGGATCCGGAGAACCAAGGTCAAACCAAAGGAAATTATGGTTTGCAATTTCGCGCGTACGTGTAATTGCATGGTAGAAACCGATCAGGATCGGCATTTGAATCACTAGCGGGAAACATCCTGCAAGCGGATTAACGCCGTGCTTTTGGAATAAAGCCATTGTTTCCTGCTGCAGCTTCTGCTGGGTTTTCTGGTCTTTCGAGCTGTATTTTTCACGAAGCTTCTGCATTTCTGGCTGAATCGCCTGCATCGCTTTTGAACTTCTCGTTTGTTTAATCATCAATGGCAGGATCACAAGACGGATAATGATCGTCACCATAATGATCGATAGTCCATAGCTGCCGCCTGCAAATTCCGCTACCTTAATAATAAACAGCGAAAGCGGGTAGACAATATACTCGTTCCAAAAGCCTTTGCTATCAGACGTAATCGGCTGGTTGATTTCTGTACAGCCCGATAAAAGGGCCATCACAAACACTAAACCGATTAGTAGGAATATTCGTTTCTTCAACCGTTTTTTCCTCCTTAATTGCTCCTGATAATAGTCTGGATTTCATTTGCTCATCCCCCGGCCAGAGGGACATGCTCATATGTATCTTATTTTAACATCTTTTAAAATGAAGTGCTTCATAATAAAGATAGATAACGATTATTTGTTTTTAGTATTTCCAAGTCCCGGTTTATTCAAAACCCGCGAAACCTTCAATACATGGATCAGACTCTTTTTCACTTCATGAAAATCCATTTCTGCCACCGGTTTCCTTGCAATGACGATCAGATCATATTGCGGCTTTACTTCTTCCTCCAGTTCTAAAAATGCCTGGCGGATATACCTTTTGATCTGGTTTCTCATGACGGCATTGCCAATTTTTTTGCTGACAGAAAGCCCGATGCGAAAATGACTCTGCTCCTCTTTTCTCAAGATGTAAACGACAAATTGGCGGTTGGCGAATGACTTTCCCTTTTTAAAGGCCTCTTGAAATTCTTTATTCTTTTTTACACGGAACTCTTTTTTCATGTCATCACCTACTCAGAAAAGCGCAAGCGCCTAGGGCCACCCTGCATCTTCTTGAGGGGGCTGGCGCTGGAGCTAGACATTATCTAATTTGGACATTTATCTTTACATGGAAAAAAAGACCACTGACGTTTCAGTGGCCTAAGCAGATAATACTTTTCTTCCTTTGCGGCGGCGGCGAGCTAGAACGTTACGTCCTGTCGGAGAGCTCATGCGGCTGCGGAAACCATGAACCTTGCTTCTTTTACGCTTGTTTGGTTGATAAGTTCTTTTCATATATGACACCTCCCTGAGGAATTGCTGTTAAAGACAGTCTTTCTAATTATATAGATGTAACTAGAAAATTGTCAACTATGCATATAAGTCAATCTGCCTTCAATGGCAAAGAAATAGTAGTTTGAACCTGGCTTCCTCTCATTGCTTCTCTTTTTCTTTTTTACAAATCTGAAAGAACCCACTCAGAAAGTTTACCTTCTTTTTGCCTGAATGTCATCCTAAAATTTCATTTTTCCACGTTTTTCTCATTTCTCCATTGTAAAAGCTTTTCTTGGAGACTGCAAATTTTCCCTGACACGGGCATGATTGGTCCGCTAAAAAGGCAATTACATTCCAAGTCCATTGGAATAGAATTCCCCCTCAAAAAAGGGCTGTGGATAAAATTTCGACAAGTTTTTTATTATCCACATCACATATTGACAGGTTTTGCACACAACCAGTGGCTGTGGACAATTTTTATGAACAGGGATGGGTATGTTGTGGATAAGGGTTTAAAAAGCATTGCAGTTAAAAGCATTATCTGTTATCATAATTGTGTTTTCACACTTAATAAATCATTGTGCATATCTTCGTTATCCACAAATTGTGGATAACATGTGGACAGGTTATCCAAGGGGTTTGTAAAAGTTTGTCCACAGACAGTGGATACTGTCGAAATTCCACTTTACTTCCTTATTATATGATTTTCCACATAAACAGTTTCGTATATTTATAAACTTCAGGGTTATACAGCGTGTATAACCTATCGTTTTTGTGGCGCGAAACAAAGAAAAAGCAGAGATGTCTACGTATAGACATTTGAGCTTGAACGTAATTTAAATATTAATTTTAGATGGAAAAGGAGGGATATCATTGGAAAATATTGCGGATCTTTGGAATAATGCTCTGGCCAATATCGAGAAAAAAATCAGCAAGCCCAGTTTTGACACATGGCTGAAATCGACAAAGGCGCATTCTCTGCAGGGAGACACTTTAGTCGTTAAGGCCCCGAATGAGTTTGCCCGTGACTGGCTTGAAGAGCGTTATTCCCAGCTGATCTCCGGAATTCTTTATGACATTACCGGTGAAGAATTAGGAGTGAAATTCATCATTCCGCAAAATCAGAGTGAAGAAGAAATCGATCTTCCTCTTCCGCCAAAAAAGAAAAAGCAGGATGAAGAACAGCCGGAACTGCCTTTAACGATGCTGAACCCGAAGTATACATTCGACACGTTTGTCATCGGATCCGGAAACCGATTCGCCCATGCAGCTTCACTAGCTGTAGCAGAGGCACCGGCGAAGGCATATAATCCTTTATTTATTTATGGGGGAGTTGGACTCGGAAAAACTCACCTTATGCACGCAATCGGCCATTATGTATTAGATCATAATCCTTCAGCTAAAGTCGTATACTTATCTTCCGAGAAATTTACGAACGAATTTATTAACTCGATCCGAGATAACAAAGCGGGCGATTTCCGCGATAGATATCGAAATGTGGATGTTCTTCTTATCGATGATATTCAGTTTTTGGCTGGAAAAGAACAGACGCAGGAGGAATTTTTCCATACTTTTAATACATTGCATGAAGAAAGCAAGCAGATCATTATTTCAAGTGACCGTCCTCCAAAAGAAATACCGACACTGGAAGACCGTCTCCGCTCCAGATTTGAATGGGGACTAATTACTGACATTACACCTCCTGACCTTGAAACGCGTATTGCCATACTGCGTAAAAAGGCCAAAGCAGAGGGACTTGATATTCCTAATGAGGTTATGCTTTATATTGCCAATCAGATTGATTCCAACATCCGTGAGCTTGAAGGTGCTCTGATTCGTGTAGTAGCATACTCCTCTTTAATAAATAAAGATATAAATGCCGACCTTGCAGCAGAAGCTTTAAAGGATATTATTCCAAGCTCCAAGCCAAAGGTCATTACCATCCTTGAAATCCAAAGGGTGGTTGGGGAACATTTTAATGTAAAGCTTGAGGATTTTAAGGCGAAGAAACGAACAAAGTCTGTCGCATTCCCCCGTCAGATCGCCATGTATTTGTCCCGGGAGTTAACCGACTTTTCTCTGCCTAAAATAGGAGAGGAATTTGGCGGAAGGGACCATACGACCGTCATTCATGCCCATGAAAAAATATCAAAGATGCTTCAGTCTGATTCACAATTTGAAAAACAGCTGAAAGAAATCAATGAAATGCTCAAGGTATAATGTGTATAACTTGACCTGACTTACACACAGTCTGTCCACATGTGGATAGGCTGTGTTTCCTTTCGAAAAATGCAGTTATCCACATACTAACAGGCCCTACTAGTACTTCTACTATTTTTTTATAAAAAATATATATATTCAATACGCCATTAAAATATGCTTGGAGGATTTAAAAAATGAGATTTATAATCCAGCGCGACCAGCTGGTCCAAAGCGTCCAGGATGTTATGAAAGCTGTAACAAGCAGAACGACTATTCCCATCTTAACGGGGATTAAAATCGTTGCTTCTGAAGAAGGGGTTACATTAACGGGAAGCGACTCTGATATTTCCATTGAATCTTTTATTCCTAAAGAAGAAGACGGAAAAGAAATTGTTGAGATCAAACAGCCTGGTGCCATCGTGCTCCAAGCGAAGTTCTTCAGTGAAATCGTTAAAAAGCTTCCGACTGACAGCGTGGAAATAAGCGTGGAAAACCATTTGCAGACAGTCATCCGCTCAGGTAAATCTGAATTCAATCTTAATGGCCTGGATGCTGAGGAATATCCGCACCTGCCTCAAATTGAAGAAGAAAAAATGTTTAAAATTCCTACGGACCTATTAAAAGCAATGGTTCGCCAAACCGTTTTCGCAGTGTCCACCTCAGAAACACGCCCTATCTTGACAGGTGTAAACTGGAAGGTGGAAAACGGCACATTAACCTGTATTGCAACAGATAGCCACAGATTGGCTTTGCGAAAAGCGCAGATCGAAACAACGGCCAGCGAAACCTACAATGTGGTTATTCCAGGAAAAAGCTTAAGTGAATTAAGCAAAATTCTAGATGACAACAATGATTTAATCGATATCGTTATTACGGAAAACCAGGTTCTCTTTAAAGCCGAGCATCTTCTGTTCTTCTCAAGGCTGCTTGAAGGGAATTATCCGGATACATCCAGACTGATCCCTTCAGACAGCAAAACAGATGTGGTCGTCAATACAAAAGAATTCCTGCAGGCTATTGACCGTGCCTCTTTACTTGCGAAAGAAGGCCGTAACAATGTGGTCAAGCTTTCTACAATCGATGGAGGTTTTATTGAAATTTCATCCAACACTCCTGAAGTCGGAAAAGTAGTCGAAGAAGTGCAGAGCAAATCCATAGAAGGCGAAGAACTAAAAATCTCCTTCAGCGCGAAATTCATGATGGATGCCCTAAAAGCACTCGAAGGCTCTGAAATTACCATCAGCTTCACCGGCGCCATGAGACCATTCATCATCAAACCGTTAAACGATGAATCAATACTCCAATTGATTCTGCCAGTTAGAACATATTAAGAAAAAGCTGCCGGCTGTGCCGGCGGCTTACTTTTTTACCGCCAGAATATTGGCCAATACCAAGGGAATAATGAAAATAACGGGCTGCAGACGACTTTTCTTTGTGTATCTGAGATTTATTTAGTAAAATAGAATATTAGATACCATTCTGAAATTGTTTTGCCAAAGTGCAGAAAAAACTGCAGCACTGGAAGTCGGACAATGGGAAAGAGTGAAAATATGACGGAAATTCAAATTGATACAGAATATATTACGCTGGGCCAATTTTTAAAAGCCTCAGATGTGATTCAAACAGGCGGAATGGCCAAATGGTTCCTGAGTGAATACGAAGTCTTCGTCAACGGCGAGCAGGATCAAAGACGGGGAAGAAAGCTAAGAACCGGAGATAAAATCGAAATTCCGGATGTCGGTGAATTTACGATCGTCTAAACGCCGTTTTTAGCGTTAATATTTTAAAGGATGTAGCGTCTATGCATATAGAGCAGTTGCTGTTAAGGAATTACCGGAATTACGAAGAACTTGAAGTCAATTTTGAAAATAAAGTGAATGTAATTTTGGGAGAGAATGCACAGGGAAAGACAAATGTCATGGAATCGATTTATGTGCTGGCAATGGCAAAGTCACATCGGACATCAAATGACAAAGATCTTATTCGCTGGGATCAGGAATATGCTAAAATAGAGGGAAGGGTTCAAAAAAGGCAAGGATCCCTGCCCATGCAATTAGTTATCAGCAAAAAAGGCAAAAAAGCCAAATGCAATCATATAGAGCAGCAGAAATTAAGCCAGTATGTCGGCAATATGAATGTTGTGATGTTCGCGCCTGAAGATCTCCATCTTGTGAAAGGGAGCCCTCAAGTAAGGCGTCGCTTTATTGATATGGAGATTGGGCAGGTTTCGCCTGTCTATTTGCATGATATCAGCCAGTATCAGAAAATCCTCCAGCAGCGCAACCACTATTTGAAGATGCTCCAGATCAAAAAGCAGACCGACCATACCATGCTTGAGATTTTAACTGAGCAATTCATAGAAATGGCTGCAAAGATTGTTTCAAAGCGCTATGAGTTCCTCCGACTCCTCGAGAATTGGGCACAGCCGATCCATGAAGGAATTTCAAGAGGGCTTGAGACCTTGAAAATTGAGTACAAGCCTTCTGCTGAGGTATCAGAAGAACAAGATTTGTCGAAAATGGTTAAAGTGTACCAGGATAAATTCGAAAAAGTGAAGAACAGGGAAATAGACCGCGGCGTCACTATGTTTGGGCCGCATCGCGATGACCTGATTTTTCATGTGAATGGGCGCGATGTGCAGACATTCGGTTCACAGGGCCAGCAAAGAACTACGGCTCTATCGGTCAAGCTTGCTGAAATTGAACTGATCCATTCTGAGATTGGGGAATATCCCATTCTGCTGCTTGATGACGTCCTCTCGGAATTGGACGATTATCGCCAGTCCCATTTATTGAATACCATCCAAGGAAAAGTACAGACGTTTGTCACTACTACAAGCGTTGATGGAATAGACCATCAGACACTTAAAGAAGCAGCAGCGTTCAATGTGGAATCAGGGAGAATCAAGAAGATTCAGTGAGGTGATCGCATGTACATCCATATAGGTGAAGATGTGCTGGTCCGGGCAAGGGATATTGTCGCTATTATTGATAAAGAAACAGTCCTTGCTTCCGAGTATGCAAAAGAGCATAAGGAGAGCCGGGAGGAACCAGTTGTGAACCTCGCGAAGGGTTCCTATAAATCTGTGGTCGTCACAACAGAAAAGATCTATTTTTCTCCGCTATCCTCAGGCACGTTAAAAAAACGATCCCATAAACTAAGTGTTCATGAATTTTAAAGACAGGCCGGATCCGCTATGGAAAGAGGCAAGTCAGTGAAAATTATAGTTTGGCTCATTTCAAATGCCAGGCTTTTTTATAGATTAGTGAAATAGAAAGTGCAGGTGACCGATGTGGCAATGGAGCAAAAGGCAGTGCAGGAACAATCCTATGATGAGAATCAGATACAGGTACTGGAAGGTCTGGAAGCGGTTCGGAAGCGTCCGGGAATGTATATCGGTTCAACAAGTGCCAAAGGGCTTCACCATCTTGTTTGGGAAATAGTCGATAATAGTATAGATGAAGCACTGGCAGGCTATTGTTCTGAAATCAATGTGATTATCGAAAAGGATAATAGTATTACGGTAGTGGATAACGGACGTGGGATCCCAGTCGGAATCCATGAAAAAATGGGGCGACCGGCAGTCGAAGTCATTATGACGGTTCTTCATGCAGGCGGTAAATTCGGAGGCGGCGGATACAAGGTTTCCGGAGGTCTGCATGGTGTTGGTGCTTCAGTAGTTAATGCGCTATCAACAGTACTTGAAGTATTTGTTCATCGTGACGGCAAGAAACATTATCAGAAATTTGAGCGCGGCGTTCCAAGTGCTGATCTTGAAGTGATTGGGGAAACCGATCACACAGGAACTACTATCCACTTTAAGCCGGACAGTGAAATCTTCACTGAAACGCTTGAATATGATTATGAAACCCTTGCAAACCGTATTCGTGAGCTGGCTTTCCTGAATAGAGGATTAACCATTACGATTGAAGATAAACGTGAGGAAAATAAGAAAAATGAATACATGTACGAGGGCGGCATTAAATCGTACGTTGAACATTTGAATAGAACGAAAGAAGTTCTCCATGAAGAACCAATTTATATTGAGGGAGAACGTGAAGGCATTACAGTTGAAGTCTCCATTCAGTATAATGATGGCTACACAAGCAATATTTATTCTTTTGCCAATAACATTAATACGTATGAAGGCGGAACACATGAATCAGGGTTTAAAACCGCTCTAACAAGAGTCATTAATGATTACGCCAGAAAAAGCGGTTTATTCAAAGATAATGATGCTAACCTTTCTGGCGAAGACGTCCGTGAAGGTATAACGGCGATTGTATCTATAAAGCATCCAGACCCTCAGTTTGAAGGACAGACTAAAACGAAGCTTGGCAATTCAGAAGTGCGAACTGCAACTGATACGATTTTTGCGGAAGCTCTTGAGAAGTTCCTGCTGGAAAATCCGTCGGTAGCCAAGAAAGTTGTCGAAAAGGGATTAATGGCTGCACGTGCCAGACTGGCAGCTAAGAAAGCCCGGGAACTGACCAGAAGAAAGAGTGCTTTGGAAGTATCAAGCCTGCCGGGGAAACTGGCTGACTGCTCATCTAAAGATGCTTCCATATCGGAACTTTACATCGTTGAGGGTGACTCTGCCGGAGGCTCAGCCAAACAGGGACGCGACCGTCACTTCCAGGCAATCCTGCCGTTAAGAGGGAAAATCCTTAACGTTGAAAAGGCCCGTCTGGATCGAATTCTTTCCAACAATGAAGTGCGGGCTATGATTACTGCAGCCGGTACAGGTATTGGCGAAGACTTTGATATTGCAAAAGCCAGATATCATAAGATTGTGATCATGACCGATGCCGATGTGGATGGAGCACATATCAGAACATTATTATTAACCTTCTTCTACCGTTATATGAGACAGATTTTAGAAGCGGGCTATATTTACATTGCGCAGCCGCCATTGTATAAAGTACAGCAGGGCAAGAAGATTGAATATGCCTATAACGAACGCCAGCTTGAAGAAGTCATGAGCACCATGTCCAGCCAGCCTAAGCCGAATGTTCAGCGCTATAAGGGTCTTGGCGAGATGAACCCGGGCCAGCTGTGGGAGACAACGATGAATCCCGAAACACGAACACTGCTGCAGGTGAGCCTTGAAGATGCCATTGAAGCAGATGAAACGTTTGAAATATTAATGGGCGATAAAGTGGAACCACGCCGAAACTTCATTGAAGAAAACGCCCAATATGTAAAAAACCTAGATATATGATCAAAAGCCAGGATAGGATGACTATCCTGCTTTTACATAAAAACTGTTTTTACAGGGTTTGTTGCTTTTCGCATCTTATTTGCTGAGTTGATTGGAGCGGAAGGTGCGAGACTCCAGCGGGAGGAGCGGGACAGGTGAGACCCCGCAGGCGAGAAGCGCCGAGGAGGCTCAGCGCCCGCCCCGCGGAAAGCGAGCATCCTGGAGTGGAGATCAACGGACTATATTTTAATAAATGTTTGACAAATTAAGAGGCTATGGGTAAATTCCAAGCCCCTTAAAAAGGGAGGTTCTTTATATGGCTGATACGCCAAGGTCCCAAATAAAAGAAATTAACATTAGCCAGGAAATGCGTTCATCATTCCTGGACTATGCCATGAGTGTAATTGTTTCACGTGCCCTTCCGGATGTGCGTGATGGCTTAAAGCCGGTGCATCGCCGGATTCTTTATGCGATGCATGATCTCGGCATGCATTCAGATAAGCCTTATAAAAAATCAGCACGTATCGTCGGAGATGTCATTGGTAAGTATCATCCGCACGGAGACTCTGCTGTTTATGAAACAATGGTTCGTATGGCACAGGACTTTAACTATCGATACATGCTGGTTGATGGACACGGCAACTTCGGTTCAGTGGATGGCGACTCTGCAGCTGCCATGCGTTATACAGAAGCACGTATGTCCAAAATATCAATGGAGCTTTTACGGGATATCAATAAAGACACCATTGATTATCAGGATAACTACGATGGGGAAGAAAGGGAGCCGGTTGTATTGCCTGCCCGTTTCCCTAATTTGCTGGTCAATGGAACATCAGGAATCGCTGTCGGGATGGCTACTAATATTCCTCCCCACCAGCTTGGTGAAGTAATTGATGGGGTTCTGGCCATAAGCAAAGACCCTGAAATGACTATTCCGGAACTAATGGATATTATCCCTGGGCCGGACTTTCCGACTGCCGGAATGATTTTAGGAAGAACCGGAATCCGCAAAGCCTATGAAACCGGCCGCGGTTCAATTACTTTACGTGCTAAAGTAGAGATTGAAGAAAAAGCTAATGGCAAAGAGACCATTCTCGTACATGAAATTCCATATCAGGTTAACAAAGCAAAGCTGATTGAAAAAATTGCGGAACTTGTCAGAGATAAGAAAATTGATGGGATCACCGACCTGCGTGATGAATCTGACCGTAATGGAATGCGAATTGTCATTGAAGTCAGAAGAGACGCAAATGCAAGTGTATTATTAAATAATCTCTATAAACAAACTGCCCTCCAGACAAGCTTTGGAATTAATCTTCTGGCATTGGTGGATGGACAGCCTAAGGTTCTGAATTTAAAACAGTGTCTTGAGTATTATTTAGAACATCAAAAGGTTGTTATACGCCGGCGGACACAATTTGAATTAAGAAAAGCACAAGCCCGCGCACATATTTTAGAAGGCCTAAGGATCGCCCTTGATCATCTTGATGAGGTAATTAGTCTGATCCGCAGCTCACAGACAACGGATATTGCACGAGAAGGCTTAATGACCAAATTCAATCTTTCCGAAAAACAGGCTCAGGCTATCCTGGACATGCGTCTGCAGCGTCTGACAGGCTTGGAGCGTGAAAAGATTGAAGAAGAATATGCAAACCTTCTGGCCCTTATTGCAGAATTAAAAGCTATTTTGGCTGATGAAGAAAAAGTACTGGAAATCATCCGTGAAGAATTAACGGAGATCAAGGAAAGATTCAACGATAAACGCCGGACTGAAATAGTCGCAGGCGGCATCGAAAACATTGAAGACGAAGATTTGATCCCACGTGAGAATATTGTTCTGACACTAACTCATAAGGGATACATCAAGCGTCTTCCGGTCTCGACTTACCGCGCCCAAAAACGCGGAGGGCGGGGAATCCAGGGAATGGGAACCAATGAGGACGATTTTGTGGAACACCTCATTACCACATCCACACACGATACAATTCTTTTCTTTACGAACAAAGGAAAGGTTTATCGCGCTAAAGGATATGAAATACCTGAATTCAACCGTACTGCGAAGGGGATACCAATCATTAACCTTCTTGGAGTGGACAAAGATGAATGGGTAAATGCAATAATTCCTGTTGAAGAATTTGCCGATGACTGGTTCCTGTTCTTTACCACTAAACAGGGAATTTCCAAGCGTTCACCATTATCATCCTTTGCCAATATCCGCAATAATGGCTTAATTGCATTAAATCTGCGTGAAGATGATGAATTAATATCAGTGCGTATGACTGATGGCAGCAAAGAGATCATTATCGGAACCAGCCATGGCATGCTGATCCGATTCCCTGAAGAAGATGTCCGTTCGATGGGAAGAACGGCAACTGGTGTTAAGGGAATTAACTTAAGCAATGGTGATGAAGTTGTTGGCATGGAAGTTCTTGAGGAGGACAGCCAAGTCCTGATTGTAACCAAAAACGGCTATGGAAAACGTACCCCAGCCGAAGAATACCGTGTTCAGGGCAGAGGCGGTAAAGGAATCAAGACCTGCAACATCACGGATAAAAACGGAAGCCTTGTTTCCATGAAAGCTGTCACAGGGGAAGAAGACGTTATGCTTATTACAACAGGCGGCGTCCTGATCCGTATGGCAGTCAGTGATATTTCCACCATGGGAAGAAACACGCAGGGTGTCAGACTTATCCGCATAAATGAAGAAGCAGGCGAAGCCGTTTCGACTGTAGCAAGAGTTGAAAAAGAAGAGGAAAAAGATGACGAAGAATTAACAAAGCCTCTTGAAGATGCCGATTCACTTCCAGAAGAAGAAGTAACTGGCGATAATAGCGAAGAATAACTGCAAGAAATTTCGGGGAACACAAATTTGTGTTCCTTTTTTTTGTCCAAATAATGTAAAATAGTAAAAAAGACTCATATTTGGAGTGTGGAAACAGTGCGTGTACCCATACAGGAATTAAGAGAAGGCTGCATCTTATCGGAGGATGTTTTCAGTTTGACGAATCGCCCTATTATCAGCCAAAAAACAGTGCTGACGAAGGAACTGCTGGATATCATGAAAATATTTCTGATTGAGGAAGCAGAAGTTGAAACTACCATGGTCAGCGGAAAGTCAATGACTTCTGCCGGAAACATGGGTGAAGCTGATGAGGAAGTGGAATCAAGTCATATTAATACATTCCTGAAAGGCGTACAACATTTCAAAAGGGAATTTACATCCTGGCAATCAGGCCTTCCGGTGGATATCGCCAAAATAAGAAATATTATGATTCCACTGATTGAAAAAATGGAGAAGAATCCCACCTCTATCTTTTCCCTGCATCATCTTTCTACAAATGAAGATTATTTATACCAGCATTCAGTAGCAGTGGGAATGATCAGCGCATTTATAGGAAAAAAACTGAATTTTAATAAGGGGGAAGTTGTGCAGCTTGCCCTGGGAGGGTGCCTGGCTGATGCTGGCATGGCTAAAATAAACCCATCCATTTTGCACAAAAGCACTACATTAAACTCCGAGGAATTTGAAGAAATTAAAAAGCATTCGACCCTCAGCTTTAAAATGGTCCAAAATATTTCTTTGTTAAGAGAAAGCACTAAGATCGGCATTATTCAGCATCATGAGCGTCTGGACGGCAGCGGTTATCCATTTGGAGAACAAGGCAGCAAAATTAATCAGGCTGGACGAATCATTGCAGTTGCGGATGCATTTCATGCCATGACTTCCCAAAGGCTCTACAGAAGGAAACAATCTCCGTTTAAAGTGCTTGAAATGCTGATACAGGACAGCTTTGGCAAATTTGATATTCCATCCATCCAGGCGTTGGGTTCCGGAATCATGACTTTTTCCATTGGAAGCCTGGTGAAGCTTTCGGATGGCCAGACTGCTGAGATTCTTTTTATAGAAGATAAATCACCGACGAGGCCACTTGTGAAACTTATAGAAACCGGCGATATTATTCATTTAGAGAAAAACCGCCAGTTATTTATTGATGAAGTATTAAAATGACTGCATACCGCGGTCATTTTTTTATTAAATTCCTTTACTTTAAAAAAAGATTAAGTTTCTATTAAAAAGTACTTGCAATTAATAGAGTAGGACTGGTATACTTATTCAAGTCAGCAAGAGATTAACAACATCAATCGATGAGAAAAAACTTGTTGACATTGAATATCAGAAATGATATATTAATTAAGTCGCCTTAAGCAGCGG
>NZ_NPDG01000123.1:0-67542 GCF_002272225.1 Bacillus sp. 7894-2 | reverse complement strand
TTTTGTCTTTTCGAAAAAGACTAATGATTTAAACGTTGACGTTTCTGTTTTGTTTAGTTTTCAAAGAACTAATGTGCTAACTTCTTTCGAAGTGACAACGATATTCATCTTATCATCTTCCGTTATGGAAGTCAACAGCTTTTTTTGCTTTTCCTTTAAGATATTCAAAAAAATTAAGAGCTTTTTCCCATCGCCACTTAGCAATTACCTCTTAGCGACAAAAACTATCTTACAATAGTTTAAAACCCAAAGTCAATACTTTATATAAAAAAATTGCATACGCCATAATTTTTCTCAAAACCATGCGCATGCATCTTTTCGTCTTTAGAGAATATACCTCTTCGTCCATTCTTCAATCACGTCCAGCATTTCAGTGCTCAGCGGCTTTGAAAGACTTCTTTTATAAATGGACTTCAGCTTTAGCATAGAAGTTTCCTCTTCCTGATCTCTAAGAAGATGGTTCATATTTGGGACATTATAGCTCTCAGCTGGGCCATTCACTTTTTCAGCAAAAAGATGGACATGCTCAGGATCTACTTGAATATCTTTATTACCGGTAATAGCAAGAACAGGACATGTAATTGCAGTCAAATCTTCTTCCATATTATATTGAAAGTGCTCCCTTGCCCATTTTGCATTGATCTTTGTAAATCCTTTTTTCATTACTGCCTCTTCTGATTCCATCATTTCATCGAAAATTTTCTTTTGTTTGGAAGCAGCCGTTTTATGAACCTTTAAGGCACGAAGAATAACTCCATTAAATCCTTTCATCTCTTTAACTTCCTCTTCCAGCAGTTTTACTTGGAGCTCAGATGCGTTCCTGACATTTGCCGCGTGACCGGCAAGGAGGATAATACCCGCAACTTCTGCCTTCTTATTAATAGGGGGAATTAATGTACATCCTTCACTGTGACCCAGCAGAAATATTCTTTCAGGGTCTATTTCCGGCAGATCGCGAGCCGCCTTCACAGCTTCAATCCCATCGTTAACTAAATCCCACATGCCTGTTTGATAAAAATCACCTCCGCTCACACCGGCTCCCCGTTTGTCATATCTAAGAACCCCCACCCCAAGGGATGCAAAAAACTCAGCAAGCATCTTATAAGCATTCATCTGCATAACCTTCGCATTGCCATCCCGGTCAACAGGGCCTGAACCATGAATTATAATAATAAGAGGAAGCTTTCCTTCGGTCTCCTTCGGAAGACTCACTGTTCCCTTTATTTTTACATCTGTATTAAATTCGACCTCAAGTTCTTTCATTAAATGAACCCCCAATAAATGACTTTACTCATGAGACGCTTATTAATAAATATCGTTCAGTTTTTTTATTATTTTTTTAAGGCAATACTAAGAGCAATTCTTATTCGTATTAGAAAGGGCTGAATTTATGCCAAGGAAAGCAGCATCGGCAGACAGCGGGGAAGAGACCAAGAAGGATACTGAAGCACCTCCAAATACCCCTATCAAAAAAAGTGAGGATGAAATCAGCAAGCTAAATAGGATGTTAGCATCTGTTTTAAATTATCTTTCGGATGATGAGGTAGAAGAAATCGATATTGAGTATCTGCTTGCAAATACGGAGGGACTGCGAGATTGGTGGGAGCAATACAGAGAAAGTAATAAGAAGCAAATCGAGGAAGAAATCAAGAAGTCACTTGGCTCTTTATCGCTTGAGGAGCTCGAGACTATCCGCGAACAAATAAAGAGTAGATAGCTTTACCATTAAAAAGGACTCGTTTGCCTAAAGCATACGAGTCCTAATTTTTTATTGTTCCACAAGCTCTCCGCCTGTTAACTCAATATGTCCTTCTCCCCAGTTGCACATCGCATCCAGGATCGGTCGAAGTGACCATCCGTAATCTGTTAGTGAATATACAACCTTAGGGGGCACCTGATCATAAACAGTGCGGTTTACAACTCCATCTGCTTCAAGTTCGCGAAGCTGCTGTGTCAGCATTTTTTGCGTAATTCCAGGCATAAGGCGTTTAAGCTCGCTGGTTCGCTTTTCACCTTTAATTAAATGACACATGATTACAACTTTCCACTTCCCGCCAATCACATCTAAAGTAGCTTCTACCGGAATATTGTAAGCCAACTTCCTTCCCCCTCTGTTTACAGGCACTTAAAAGTACCTACATTACTTTAAAGTACCTACTATTCATTTCGAATCATGCCATCCATAATAGCATAAGGAAGCATAAAACAAAATGGTGAAATTGACCACAGGGTACTTTTTTGTGCCTGCATTACTTTAAAGTACGTACTGTTCACCATGTTTGACATGCTCCATACTATCTCTCATAGATTGCATGGCCAAGGCGCCTGTCTATGCTTTCTTAACTGCTATTACTTTAATAAGGATTCATTGCTGATGAATTCAATTACAATAAATAGACAAAAAGAAAAAGGTAGCACTCCAGCCCTTTTTGCACTCGCAATCAGTGCATTCGGCATAGGGACCACAGAGTTTGTGCCTGTAGGCCTTTTATCTACCATATCAGGTGATTTGGGAATTTCCATTACATTGGCCGGCTTATTGATTTCCGGTTATGCCATGGGAGTTGCTATTGGTGCACCTGTACTAACTGCTTTGACCAGTAAAATGAACAGAAAGTCTTTGCTTATGTCATTAATGGTTTTATTTATCATCGGAAATTCTGTCGCAGCCATGTCTTCAACTTTTGCCCTTTTGCTGGCTGCGCGTTTTATAACAGCTTTTTCACACGGAATCTTTTTCTCAATTGGCTCGACCATTGCGGCTGATTTAGTCCCTGAAAATAAACGAGCCAGTGCGATAGCCTTTATGTTTACCGGCTTGACTGTCGCAACTGTGACAGGTGTACCGCTCGGAACGTTTATTGGACAGATATTTGGCTGGAGAGCCACCTTCTGGGGAGTGGCTCTGCTGGGGATAATTGGGATTATCGCCAGCGCCATACTAATTCCAGCAAATCTTAAGCAAGCACCAGCTTCCAAGTTTAGTGAACAGCTGAAAATTTTAACCAGCGGACAGCTGCTTTTAGCATTTAGCATTACTGCACTCGGATACGGAGGAACATTTGTAGCTTTTACCTATCTGACACCCCTTCTCGAAGATGTAACAGGGTTTAGCGCAAAATGGGTCAGCATTATTCTGCTTGCTTACGGAGTGGCCGTAGCTATTGGCAATGTTCTTGGCGGAAAAGCTTCTGACAAAGATCCATTAAATGCGTTAGTTTGGATGTTTACTCTGCAAGCCATTATATTGGGTCTTCTCACTTTTGCAGCACCTTTTAAAACCCTTGGGCTCATTGCTATTTTTCTAATGGGCTTATTTGCTTTCATGAATGTGCCAGGCCTTCAAATTTTAGTGGTGAACCTGGCTGAGAAATATGTTCCTTCAGCTGTCAATGTGGCTTCCGCATTAAATATCGCAGCTTTCAATATCGGGATTGCGATCGGCTCATTTGCCGGGGGAATGATTGTCGACTCTATCGGCTTAATTCACACACCGTGGATTGGCGGAGTAATGGTGTTTGGGGCCGTAATTCTGACGGGATGGCTAAAAGAACTTGAGAAACAAACTAACTAATTATTAAGGAGTACCTTTAGAATGAGACCCTGAAGGTCCTTGCTGATAAATATGGAAAATCCATTGCACAAATTGTTCTGAGGTGGCACCTGCAAAACAAAACGGCATTATCGTCATCCCTAAGTTAACAAAATCTCATCGAATCGAAGAAAATGCAGATTTATTTGACTTTGAACTATCTAAGCAAGACATGGAATTGATCGATTCCTTAAATGAAGATTTACGTGTGTGACCAGATCCCGATAATTTTGATTTCTAATATATCGAGACGAGGAGTAGCAGGCTCCTCGTCTTTTCTTATTAATATACATAATCAGGTTACTAAATAAAACAGCCCCTAATGAACAAGATAAAAAGAAACAAACTAAGTCGTTTGAAAAAGAGCCAGAGAGACAAAGGGGGTTCCTGCACAATGATTTTTCTTATTTACCTCGTGATCAATATGTCAGTATTGTTTCTTTTTATTAAACTAAAGAAACATCTGCATATTTTGGAAGTCCTTGTCTATTGGATGGTGAGCTCTTATTTTTTTCAAAATTTCTCAGCCCTATGCTATATGAACTTCAAAACTCTCGTCATTCCGGAACAGCTGAGCTATGAATTCGCCCATTTCCTTAATCGTATTTTGCTTTTCCCTGCATTGATGGTCCTTTCTTTGAACTATTTACTTATCCTGATAACATACAAGAGCAGATTCCTCATAATTATCTTTTTTATATTGATCTTAGGCGGGTTTGAATGGATTGGGCATACAACGGGAGTGCTTATTCATGTCCATTGGAGAATTTGGTGGTCATTTACTTTTTGGCTGGTGTCAATCCTGACGTTATTCGGCTTTATGAAGTTTTTCCGCAAAATCCTGTATAGAGGGGATTAGACTTTATGAATGTAACATTTGATTGGAATGAATGGTTCTTTATTATATCTTCCTCAATTGCCATACTCTTATTTCTGCCTATCCGAAAGTATTTTCCACCCGTTTTAGTAACGGTCATATGGATTTATAACCTTTCATTGGTTGCAACCATTGATTACTTTCTTCTGGCCACGCCTTTTCAGATGTATGTATTTGGTGACAACCCTACTTATGAACTATCGGGAGCTCTCTTTCATTTTTTCATGTACCCTTGCGCCGCTTTGCTGTTTTTATTTGGCTATGACCGCTGGGAGCTATATGGCAAGAAGTCTATTTGGTACATACTGGGCTGGAGTGCATTTTCCCTATTCTTCGAATGGCTTACTGTTAAAAATCATGCATTGATCTATACAGGATGGAAGCTGGTCTATTCAATCCCGGTTTATCCGGCAGCAGCAGTCATGCTCATTATTTTGTTTCGCTTTGTGAAAAAGAGGCTTATGGATCCGGAGCTTGAAGGTTCTTCCAAAATAAATTGAAAAAAGCAGGGACTCCCCCTGCTTTTTCAATTTATTTAATAGTTTTCAAAAGAGGCAAAGTAATCTCTATTAAAGTACCTTCACTAATCTTGCTTTTATATACGATGCTGCCATGATGCTGCTTAATGATCTTATGGCAAATCATAAGTCCAAGACCTGTCCCTTTTTCTTTTAATGTATAAAAAGGTTCACCCAGTCTCGGCAGAAATTCGTCAGGTATTCCGCACCCCTGGTCCTGGAATGAGACAATACATTCCCCGTCATTATTATTCTTGAGGGAAATCTCAATCTCCCCCCCGTTATCCATAGCTTCCATGGCGTTTTTTAAGATGTTCAAAAAAACCTGTTTGATTTGATTTTTTTCGCATGATATCAAAACATCACTATCTGCCAAATTCAGCTTGAACTGGATACCGTTCATATTTGCCTGCGGAGATAATAACTCGACTGTATTCTCAATAATATCCGTTAACTTAGCTGTGTCCATTTGGATGGCCTGCGGTTTTCCAAGCGATAGCATTTCTGTGGTGATATTTTCAATGCGCTCCAGTTCGCTTAGCAGCAGTTCATTAATTTGGCTATTGCCGCTCTTATAAAGCTGCAGAAACCCTTTGATGGTTGTAAGCGGGTTTCTGATTTCATGGGCAACCCCGGCTGCAAGCTCCCCGACAATCGATAATTTCTCAGACTGCAATAGAAATTCCTCTGCTTTTTTCCGCTCTGAAATATCCCTGCTAATCATGACGACATGCTCGATTACACCATTTTCACCTTCAACCGGCATACAAAGTGATTCAAATTCGATCCAATGGCCTTCTCTATGTTTTAGGCGGAACTCCATAGCCATTCTCTCATTATTCTCGAATATCCTTTGCATGCCTGCCTGAAATTTTTCCGCTTCATCAGGATGAAGAACAATATCTACCTCCATCTTTTGCAGTACTGGCACTTCATATCCTAAAACGAACTCATGAGACGGAGATAGATAACTCAAACTGCGATCCCTGTCCATGACAGCGATAAGGTCTGATGTGTTTTCAGCGATTAACCGGTACTTAGACTCACTTTCTTCCAGTGTCTTTTCCATCCGTTTTTTTTCTGTGATGATTCGAATCAGCCTTTCATAGGATTCAATCAGCAAACTCCCAACAATGACACCAAGCCCCACAAACAGAAGATATTGCAGATGAAAAATCGGGCTGTCTCTAAAAACGTTAAAAATGATCGGTACCGTTATTATATAAATGATACAATACACACCATATAATATAGCCGTTTTTCTAACTGACTTATGGTGCTGGGTATATCTATGTATGATAGTAAAAGCAATCAAAATAAGCAGCAGCCCTATTACGGCAGGCAGCCAGTTCTCACTGACTGCAAGCCTTGTGACAAGAGCAATTATTGCTGTAATAAGACCTGCTCCCGGCCCCAAATAAGAAAACACCAAAATCAGAATGGCATATCGAATATCATAGGAATAACCCTGCTCGTTAAAAGATAAACCCACAAGAATGACAGAAATAATTCCTGCGTATATGCCGCCCAAAAGGTGCAGGTCCCTAAGCGGTTTATGACTGATAAACGAGCGGAGAATTAAAGGCACACTGACCAGTAATGAAAAAATGGAGAGATTGACAATGTAGTCTAATAGTATCAAGGAGGTTCCCACCTATATTGAGAAATTCTTAATATTCTTTCTTTATCATAAACCAGAGGTGATGACCTTTCCACTACTATTTTAGGACTCGTATTTTAGCACCCGCATAAGAAAATGTAAAAAAGGCCAATCCAGGGAAGGAAAGGCCTTTTTTCGCTATACTTTCTTCACAAATTCCGACTTCAGCTTCATGGCGCCAAAACCGTCGATTTTACAGTCAATATCATGATCTCCGTCCACAAGGCGAATATTTTTCACCTTGGTTCCAATCTTAATAACAGAAGAGGAGCCTTTTACTTTAAGATCTTTAATGACGGATACGGTATCTCCATCACTTAGTACATTTCCGTTAGAATCCTTTATCACCTTTTCGTCCTCAAGACTGTTGATTTCAGATTCCGCTGTCCACTCATGTGCACACACAGGACAAACTAAGAGCACCCCATCCTCGTACGTATACTCTGAACTGCATTTTGGGCAATTAGGCAAACTAGACATTTCGTTTTCCTCCATTGTTTAGCATTTTTTTACGTTTAGCCATGAATACGAATACCATGATTGCTGTTAAAATAACGAATGCTATTACATTATATAAGAAATATCTTCATTTACCCAGATGAACTAAATTGTTCCAAAATTCAATAAACACCCCTCGCTCAATGAACGAAATTCATAGGTCTCCAATTCATATAACCTGATTGTAATTCAATCCTTTCTCTCTTTTCAATCAAACGTTTGATTGAACTATTTTTACTGCCATATCGATTTTTTTCAGTCAAAGAGGGAATAATAAGTTAATGTGAACCAGCGATCCCTCTAACTTACGCTTAAACAAATTCTCAATTATAAACTTAAATCTCACATTAGTTGAGATTGGTTCAGGCAAAAAAAGGGTAATCAAGGCAGGAAAGAGTTATACTGTTGTTAACGGAATCAAAGTTGCTTTTAAAGCTCCATTACGAACTAAACCCACCTTTTAAAAAAGCGGAATTTATATTGTCTTCTAATCCTGGCAGTTAATCCAGCCGAAAAGGGACAAAGTTAACAGCTTTTCCCTTGACAAAAAAAACAACGTATATGATAATTATTACCGAATTAGAATTATTATTAAATAGTTCGCTATTTAATTAATAATCATATCACTCAACCATTTTAAGGAGGAATTTTATCATGGCATTAATCGGTTCAGAAGTACTACCATTCGCAGCAAAAGCTTACCATAACGGTGATTTCATCGATGTTACTGAAGAAAACTTCAAAGGAAAGTGGAGCGTAGTTTGCTTCTACCCTGCAGACTTCACATTTGTATGCCCTACTGAATTAGAAGACCTTCAAAATGAGTATGCAACTTTAAAAGATATGGGTGCAGAAGTTTATTCTGTATCAACTGATACTCACTTTACTCATAAAGCATGGCACGACAACTCAGAAACAATCAACAAGATTGAATACGTTATGATTGGTGACCCTAACCAAAAAATTTCCCGCAACTTCGAAGTTCTGAACGAAGAAGATGGACTGGCAGAACGCGGAACATTCATCATCGATCCGGATGGCATCATCCAAACTGTTGAAATCAACGCTGGCGGAATTGGCCGTGACGCAAGCCAGGTTGTAAGCAAGCTTAAAGCAGCTCAATATGTACGCAACAACCCAGGTGAAGTTTGCCCGGCTAAGTGGAAAGAAGGATCTGAAACACTTAAGCCAAGCCTTGATCTAGTAGGTAAAATCTAAGGAGCACGATAATCATGTTACTTGATGCAGATATAAAAGCACAATTAGCTCAATATCTTCAGATGATGGAGGGCGACATCCTTCTAAAAGTCAGCGCTGGATCAGACAAAGTATCCAGCGACATGCTGGCTTTAGCAGATGAGCTGGCCAATATGTCCTCCCACATTAAAGTTGAGCGTACTGAATTACAAAGGACGCCAAGCTTTAGTGTAAATCGTCCAGGTGAAGATACTGGCATTACCTTTGCAGGCATTCCTCTTGGACATGAATTTACTTCCTTAGTGCTTGCACTGCTTCAAGTCAGCGGAAGAGCACCTAAGGTTGACCAGAAAGTCATCGACCAGGTGAAGAAGATTGAGGGCGAATATCGTTTTGAAACTTATGTCAGCTTAAGCTGCCACAACTGCCCTGATGTAGTACAGGCTCTTAACGTCATGAGTGTTCTAAACCCTAATATTTCTCACACAATGATTGATGGTGCTGCTTACAAAGAAGAAGTAGATGCTAAAGAAATCATGGCAGTGCCGACAGTTCTATTAAATGGCGAATCATTCGGCAGCGGCCGTATGTCCCTAGAAGAAATTCTGGCGAAAATGGGAACAGGCCCTGACGCATCAGAATTTGCAGATAAGGGTCCTTATGATGTGCTGGTTATTGGCGGCGGTCCTGCTGGATCCAGTGCTGCCATCTATGCAGCACGCAAAGGCATTCGTACCGGCATCGTTGCTGAACGCTTTGGCGGCCAGGTCATGGATACTTTAGGCATCGAAAACTTTATCAGTGTAAAGCACACAGAAGGACCTAAGCTTGTTGCAAGCCTTGAAGAACACGTAAAAGATTATGGCATCGATGTCATGAATCTGCAGCGTGCCAAGAGACTTGAAAAGAAGGACCTTGTTGAAATCGAACTTGAAAACGGTGCTGTTTTGAAAAGTAGATCAGTCATCCTTTCAACTGGTGCACGCTGGAGAAACGTCAACGTGCCAGGCGAAGCAGAGTTCAAAAACAAAGGGGTCGCTTACTGCCCTCACTGTGATGGACCATTATTTGAAGGCAAAGATGTAGCTGTCATCGGCGGAGGCAACTCCGGTGTTGAAGCAGCGATTGACCTTGCAGGAATTGTTAACCATGTAACGGTTATCGAATTCAATCCTGAATTGAAAGCAGATGCCGTTCTGCAGGAACGCCTGAACAGCCTTCCTAACGTAACGGTTATTACAAATGCGCAGACAACTGAAATTACCGGAACTGACAAAGTAAACGGTATTTCATACATGGATCGTGAGACAGAACAAACACATCATGTTGAACTGCAAGGTGTGTTCGTCCAAATCGGCCTGGTTCCTAACACAGATTGGTTAGGCGACCAGATCGAGCGTACCCGCTTCGGCGAAATCGTTGTAGACAAGCGCGGTGCCACAAACATCCCTGGTGTATTTGCTGCAGGAGACTGTACAGACAGTGCCTACAAGCAAATCATTATCTCCATGGGATCCGGTGCTACTGCAGCTCTTGGTGCGTTTGACTACTTGATCCGCAATTAATTTTCAACCTAAAACCGCTTACTGCATTTGGCAGGAGCGGTTTTTTTATTTCGTTATTTACTTTCCATTGCCACTGCCTTAGAAAACAACTTTCACTTATTTTAATCAAGCGTTTGATAAAAAAAAAGAAGCACAGACATAGCCTGTGCATCACCATTTTTATCAATGTACCAATATACCTTCTTTGTACTTCTTCTCAAGCGTTGGCCAATACTCCTTGTTGGCTTCGATAAGATCATCCAGTATCTTTTTCGCCACAATGGCAGATGGAATAGTCTTATTAAGCGTGAATGCCTGCAAGGCTTTTTCATAAGATCCTTCTGTTATGGCCTCCACTAGAATTTTCTCTGATGCCAATTGCTGTTCGATCATGGCTTTGTGGAAGGACGGAATTTCTCCGACATACTCAGGAACAGGTCCCTTATTGGTAATTAGGGCAGGCACTTCAATCATGGCATCTGCAGGCAGGTTAGGAATGGTTCCATTGTTTTCTACCATTACGAGATAGCGTTTTGCCAGATTCTGTGCAATGGAAACAGTGACATCAACAATAAAGATTCCGTGTACACCAACATGGAATGCATCGTCCAGGATGCCAGTCTCCTCAAACTTGCTGACCGTTTCAAATAATGATTTTTCTCTGCCAGCCATAACCTCATTTGCACGGGTATACTCTTTGTTTGAGTTCTCCACAATATAATCCGGCAGCAGGTAATACTGCAGATAAGGGTTCGGAATGTAATCCGGGAAGAAATCCATTATCGGCTTGATGTTCTTAAATGTCTTAATCCAGGATGAATCGGCATGACGATAGTCGATTTTAGAAATGTCCTCTGTCAGCAGACCCCATTTGCTGATATGCTCACGAAGCTCAGGAAGACGGTCAACTCCATCCACTTCAACTTTTGTAAACCAGCCGAAGTGGTTTAAACCAAAGTAATCTACCACAAGGTCTTCTCTTTCAACTCCAAGTATCCCCGCCATGTTGCGCATTGTTGCCACCGGCATGTCGCAGATGTTAATGACCTTAGCATTGGGACGCAGTTTGCGAACCCCTTCGGCTACAATGGAGGCAGGATTTGAATAGTTCACAATCCAGCATGATTCCTTCGCATATTTCTCTACAAAATCAATCAGCTCAACCATTGGAAAAATTGTTCTTAAACCATATGCCAGTCCGCCTGGCCCACATGTTTCCTGGCCGACCACATTGTGTGACAGAGGGATTTTTTCATCCAATTCCCTCATGGCATATTTGCCGACACGCATTTGTGCAAATACAAAGTCTGCATCTTCAAATGCTGTTTCCGGGTCGGTTGTCTCGGTAATTTTAATAGAATCTGTATACTCTGCAATAACCGCTTTGGCTGCAACTACTACCTTCGATTGACGTTCTCCATCAATATCGTAAAATCTGATTTCAGATAACGGTAAATCTTCTAATCTATCCAATAAGCTTCTCACAATACCTGGTGTATACGTGCTTCCGCCGCCAGCAATCGCCAGTTTATACGTTTTCATAGTTAAGTCCTCCCAGTTTTTGATCGACTTGATCCCGAACAGATTTTACATTTAGTCCATATACAACCTGAACATTGTTGCCTGACTTGATGACACCTTTTGAACCGGTTTCCTTTAACATCTGTTCATCCACTGCACTTGGATCCTTTAAAACAAGTCTCAATCTTGTATAACAGTTATCAACATTTTCGATATTTCCGCTTCCGCCAAGTGCCGTTACAATGGTCTCTCCAATAGGAGATCCTGCTGAGGCATTTCCTTTTGCCTGAATGTCTGCCTGCTGAACCTCTCCTTCTGTCCCTTCTTCACGGCCAGGTGTCTTAAGGTTGAATTTTAAAATCAGGAATCTGAAGATGATAAAGTATGCTCCAAACATGATCAATCCTACGACAATGAACATCGGCCAATTAGACTTCTCCGTGCCAAGCGGCAAGTTATAGAGAAGGAAGTCAATGACACCATTGGCACCGATGGCATGAACACCAAAGATGTTTAAGAGCATCATTCCTGCACCGGCCAGAACGGCATGGATAAAGAACAGGATTGGAGCGGTAAATAGGAACGCAAATTCAATCGGCTCCGTTACCCCAAGCAGGAAAGAAGTGACCGCTGCAGGCAGCAGAATCGCTTTTGCCATTGCTTTTTTATTTTTATCAGCTGTAACGTACATGGCTAAAGCTGCGCCAATTAAACCGAACATCTTTGCCAGGCCGCGTGCATCCCAGTTCACTGTGCTGCTTAATACAGCCACACTTGGGTCAGCCATTTCCGCAAAGTAAATATTTCTTGCACCATGGACGACTTCGCCTGCTACCGTTGCCGTTCCGCCTAATTCTGTATATAAGAACGGTGTATATACGAGGTGATGAAGTCCTGTCGGAATCAGGATTCTTTCCATAAAACCATAGATAAGGAAACCAAAGTCTCCTAAGCTTCGAATACCATTAGCCAGTGCCGTAATACCATTCTGGACAATCGGCCAAAACTCTGCTGCAAGCGCTCCTAAAATCATTGCACTTGGTATTGCCAAAATGGCGACAAAGCGGTGACCTGAATAGATGGAAAGAACGCCTTTAAATTCTGTATCGCAATATTTATTATGAAGAACACCAACTAAAGCTCCGATTAAAATACCTGCAAAAACACCCATTTCCAGAACTTGAACATTCAATACCATTGCCTGTCCGGAAATCTGCATTTCTTCTGCTGAAACTAAACGCTCTGAAAGATTCAGAACCTGATGCATCGCATTAATAAAAATGACAAAGGTTACTAATCCTGTTAAAGCTGCATAACCTTTATCCTTCTTTGCCAAGCCGATCGGAATGCCGACCGCAAAGATCAGGGCGAGATTCTGAAGTATGGAAACTGCCGAAGAAGAGATAAACTTCCCGACATTTTGGATCATCGGATTTTCAAGAAGCGGGACGTATTGAGCCAGATTCCCGTTACCAAAAACATTTCCAAAAGCAATGAAAAGTCCAATGATTGGTAATATTAAGATCGGGGCAAACAAGGATTTTCCAAATAGCTGGAGACCATTCACCACTTGTTTCATAGTTGTCTTCCTTTCTAAGTAAAAGTAAACGCTATCATTCCATGTCCACAGTATAGCTTGGAATCTAAGCTGCAGGAATGGGAATGGCGGATTCTGTACAATGTCACTAAATAAAGTAATATGTTACATGGTCTAATATTCTTGGATAATCCCTTTTTTAATAGCCAGAATCAGGATTATATCAATGAGCATAAACATATTCGACTCAAATGAGGTAATCTCAAATTCACGCTGGGATTCGATGGTCGGATCAAGAATAGTAAACACAATATCAGCCAATTTCGCCGTTGTGCTTTTATCATTTCCTGTGAACAAAACTGTCTTTAAGCCCTTTTCCTTTGCAATCTGGACTTTTTCAATCACCTTGCTTGTCTCCCCGGATCGCGAAAAGACAATCATCAGCCGATACTTCTGGATATTATTAAAGAAAATCGCCCGGCTGTCGCTAGTCGATGTATTTGAAACGTAATATCCGAAAAGCTCCAATTTCTTAGCAAGATAATTAGAGAACAGAGTGGAGAAGCCTGCTCCGTAAAAATAAATCATCTTATGCTTTTCAATTTCATTTAAAAACTCCTGGATGCTCTCCTCATCTATGTAATCGAATGTTGTGCTGATATTTTTTATAAATTCGTTAATGCCTGCTTCCATTGGAAGATGGATCTCTTCTACTGATCCAGCATCGGAACTATGGACTTTCTTCACTTTAAGGCCAAGATTATATACAAACTCACTATATCCGCTAAACCCGAGCTTTTTACACAAACGAATGATGGACGTAGTTGAAACAAACAGTTCATCTGCTGCTTTACGAATACTTAATTGCTGGTCTTCTATTCTGCTTTCGATCAAAAAGGAGAGTATCTCTTTCTCTGACTGATTCAACTCTTTATCAATTGTGTAATCTAAAAAGATCTTCTCTGTATTATCCATTGGTTCACCTCTTTCTTATTATGGACGGGTGGATTTATTTAAGCCTTTTCTATTATAAATGAGACAACTAAAAATTTTACTGTTTTACAGCAAAAAAGGGATACCGCATTAACGCAGCTCCCCCTCTACCTTTAATTCACCGCCATCCTCCCCAGCGGCCCATTTTCATCAATAATATCCTGCAGATCATAAACGGATATCGGAAACATTGGGAATCCATAGGCGTATGACGTGATTTCATATAGCTGGAAATAGACAATAAGCGCTTTGTCTGCAATGTAAAAATCCTGGTCTGGCCTGATTGCAGTAAAATCAACCAGGAGCGGAATGTCTCTTTCTTTGATTTGTACAGCAATCAAGTCTGAAATCCGTTTGACATAATCGCTTCCCGGCTTGAATAAATCCTTAAGTGCCGCCTGCTTCCCGTTCTGAAGATCAAACGTCAGTGATTTTATAACTGTCATTCCATGAGCAGCATGATAATGATACACATAGTTGTTCAAAGACAAACTCAGCACATCACGCTGATTATTTTTAATCTCATAATATCCATACAAATCCACAACGGTTGTATCCATATTGCCTGTCTGTTCGTTAATAAGCTGCTGGTTTTCCCTGATAATGGTATTATTTATTAATTGCTGCAGCTGCTTATTCGGCATGCCTGATACACGGGGATAATATACGACTTTAGTGGGCCCGGTGCTGATTGTCATCGTTTTGATGCCTACCGGAAAATTGATTGCCACGGCTATCCATCCTTTTTGGGTTTTTAACACATCCTATTCATCGGATAGGTGTTTAGGTGCATAACAGGAAATGGAAGTTTCAATGTTATATAATGATTAGGATATATAAGAGACAGGAGCACACGTAATGAATCAAAAGCAAACCAGCCTTAAACCCTTCATTTCACTTATTCTATCAACAAAAATCCCAAAGACTGCGCTTATCATTGGTTTAACAGCGAGCATTTTAACCACCCTGACCGGGCTGGTGGTTCCGCTGCTGACCAAAAATCTGGTGGACGGTTTTTCGGTTGAATCTTTAAGTGTTCCGCTCATCATCGGAATTGGGGCAGCCTTTATCGTCCAGGCCATCATAAGCGGGATCTCCATCTACCTGCTCAGCTATGTCGGTCAAAAAGTGGTGGCACGGCTTCGGGACCGAATGTGGATGAAGCTCATAAGGCTGCCGGTCCGTTATTTTGATCAGCAATCCAGCGGCCAGACTGTCAGCCGTGTAGTAAATGACACCAGCATTGTCAGGGAGCTGATTACCAATCACTTTCCGCAATTTATTACCGGTATTATCAGTATTATCGGTGCAATCATTATCCTGCTTGTGATGGACTGGAAAATGACCCTGCTGATGCTCACATCTGTTCCTATTACACTGGCCATTATGATTCCGCTTGGCAGAAAGATGGCAAAAATATCACGTGGCCTTCAAGATGAAACGGCCATTTTCACCGGAAACATTACCCAGACACTCGGTGAAATCCGTTTAATGAAGTCCTCAACTGCAGAACAAAATGAAGAAGAAAAAGGATTGGATGGCATCGACAAGCTGCTTGGCTATGGTCTGCGGGAAGCCCGCATTTTTGCCATGATTGGCCCGACGATGTATCTGATCATGATGGTGGTCATCGTCATGATTATCGCCTATGGAGGCATGCGTGTGGCCAGCGGAACGATGTCAACGGGTTCTCTTGTAGCCTTTTTGCTGTATTTGTTCCAGATTATTATGCCGATCACTTCATTTGCGATGTTTTTTACACAGCTGCAAAAAGCAAAAGGCGCAACAGAACGGATCATAGAAATCTTAGAAGAGCCTTTGGAGGATGGACAGGACGGAATCGAGATGGATATCAGCAGCAAGCCGATTACAATCCAAAACGTTTCTTTTTCCTATAGTGCAGAAGAAAGTGTCCTGGAAAATATCTCATTGGAAGCTCAGCCAGGCCAGATGATTGCATTAGCAGGTCCAAGCGGAAGCGGCAAAACCACCCTGTTTGGATTGCTTGAACGTTTTTACGAGCCTTCTGCAGGCGAGATTAAAATTGGCCATACACCCATCCAGCAGATATCGCTTAAGTCCTGGCGCAGTCAAATCGGCTATGTTTCACAGGAAAGCGCTATGATGGCAGGCACGATCCGCGAGAATTTATGCTATGGACTGGAAAAACCCGAAAACATTTCAGATGAGAAATTATGGGAAGTTACCAAAATGGCATATGCAGATCAATTCATTGCCGATTTTCCGAAAGGACTTGATACAGAAGTTGGTGAGCGGGGTGTGAAGCTTTCCGGAGGACAAAGGCAGAGGATTGCCATTGCGCGCGCATTCCTTCGCGACCCTAAAATATTGATGATGGACGAAGCAACCGCAAGCCTCGACAGTCAATCGGAAGGCATCGTCCAGCAGGCGCTTACCCGCTTAATGGAAGGCCGGACAACTTTCGTCATCGCCCACCGTCTTTCAACAATTGTCGATGCGGATCAAATTGTCTTTATTGAAAAAGGCAGTGTCACTGGAATTGGCACACATTATGAATTAACACGAACTCATGAGCTATACAGGGAATTTGCCGAGCAGCAGCTTGCATAAGAATTGGCCAGTCAGCAGACTGGCCTTTTTGTTGCAAATCTTAATTCCAGCTCTCTCTAAAACTAGTAATAGTGATAAAATGTGACAAATTATCCATACAATTATGAAATTAAATTCCTTATAATGGGATTAAGGTCTATTAAGGTTACACCTGCCAAAAAAGGAGGTTGTCGACTATGCCATTAGATCATACGAAAAACATGCTTGAAACGTTAAAGTACTATAGCGATTGCCAAATCACCCAAACGTTTACAAAAGATCAATCACAGATTCTAGTGGTCCGTTATATAAAAGAATCTCATTCATTTGAGGTTACTTATACGGGAACTTCACAGAAAAGGACGTATCCTTCCATTGATTCTGCCGCGGTTGCGATTGAACAGGCAATCGGCAGTCATTGATTCCTCACATGTCTCCCATATCAAAAAAACGCAGCCAGTACTCTCTATCCCGTACCAATACTGCGTCCATTTCCTTTCAATCAAACGTTTGATTGATTTTTTTCTGCTTACAATTGTCCATTTACCTTGCTCCTTCCACCTGAAGAACCTTCTTAATCTCCCTGCTGTCTTTTGCCAGTATGCTTTTCACATTTGGCCCGAACCATTCCAATGAAGCGTCCATTTCCAACATTTCAGCAGTCTCTCTTAGAAACAGACGATAGTCCACCGCTCCTTCAAACAGTGAAACCATGCCTTCCCTGCTGCCTGCTGCTGCATACACATTATTAGGGGCAAAGACGCCAAGCTTGCTTCGTGATTCAATATTTTTGAAATGGAAATGCGAAACATAGGGCTGCAGCTGCTTAAGAGCAAATAGAGGGTCCACTCCTGATTCCCATATGTGCAGAACATCAAAATTAACCCTTAGTGCCGGATGATCCGTTTCTTCGAGAAGCTGAAGTGCAGAAGATGGATTATCTGTAAGAGTATTCGGATGGGTCTCGACCAACAGCTGCATTCCCTCGGCTTCAGCCATTTTACAGAGCATCTTCATGCGCGAAACAAGTTCAATCCGCTCTAATCTGCTGATATCCGCACTGCCTTTGTTCCCTGCAAATGTCCGTATTTTGTCCGTTCCCCAGCGATGCGCAAGTGAACATAGGGCGTTCATTTCAGCCATTAGTGCAGGAAGGGGGGCATCCAGGGGCAAATAGTCGCTCAGCATACTTGTCTCCAGATCATATGAGCTCAGCCACTCACTTCCATAATGAATATCTTCCGCCAGATTTTTGGCATGGACTCCCCATAGTTCAATCCCTTGGAACCCATTATTCTGGGCCCAGTGGGCAATTTGGTCAATCGATTGGAGATGATGCCGGAATGAGATGGTGCAAAGAGAGAGTTTCATAGGATGGCCTCCTTCATGTTTTGAGATTGCTGCAGTTCAGACCAAGCCTCAAAGCTCTCCTGCAGCCCCCTTTTTATTTTAAATTCCAGGATATTCTGTTCTTCCAGCTTTGCAGTAATTTCGTCCACTAACCGCCTGTTTCCAGTCATAGCGAGCTTCATGGCCCGGTATTGGATGGCTGTATACCCTTTCACAAGTTTTTCGATTTCATCACACCAGGCTTCAAATCCTTCTTCATCATAGCCAAGCGATTCCCAGAAAAACGCAAAAGCATGTTCATAGGCATACTTCCGTATGGCGAGAACAGGCAACTCCCTTAAAGCCTGTGTCAGCCCTGACAGAGGAAACTTTTCTTCTCCAGCAGCATGAAGCTCGATAATCTTTGCAACAGCATCTGTCATTGGATTGCAGTCATGCTTGATGCATGTGTTAAAATACGCTTCAACCGTTTCGGCAGTTGGCATAATAATGTCTGATGCATCAAAGAAATAGCCGCCTTCAGCTGAAGGATCCTCAATGGCAGCCAGGATCCGGTCTTTAGCTAGCACTCCTTCCCAGCGGAAGTCCGGATCATACATAAACCATTCCTCTTCGTTCTCCGTCTTTTCCAGCATCACGTAATGAGGAAAAGGGCTTTGATGAAATTTATTTTCCCGCTCAGGAAGCTTTGACAAATCGAGCATCACCATGACATATTCATGGGGCTTCTTGTTTTCCAGCAAACTCATCATTTCCTTCATATTTTCCTGCTTGCTTTGCTTTTCGTCGTACCATTTATGCAGCTTGATGCCATAAAGCATTTCATACCACTGGTGAAAAAAATTATGGTCGATCCGTTTGGAATGATACGTTAACACTCCATTTTCCAGCACATCGAAATCGGCATCCCATACTCCGAAATAATAAGGACGATGGTCAGCGCCTTCTGTCTTTTTGACCGCTTCGCACACACAGCTTACAAAACAATGCACTTTAATCATAAGGAGCCCTCCGCTGCAGCCGGATCCTGCTTTCGCTCCAGAAAATCAGCCAGGCTTCCTATCGTCCGAAAATCTTTTTGCACAAGCATTTCATCTGGAATATCAAACCCCATGTCTACTTCCAAATGAAGGATCAGCTGCAGAATCATAATGGAATCCATATACAAATCTTCATTTAAGCGTGCATCTTCATGAAAAGCCTTCATAGAAGGAAGCTCTAATTGATCTTGTAAAATGTCATGGATTACCTGTACGATTTCTTGTCTTGTCATGCCAGCACTCCTTCCCCCAGCCTTTTCCGGCTGACCTTTCCATTCGGCAGTTTTTCGATTTCCTCTACTTTCTTAAATTCCAGCGGAACCTGGTAGGGGGCGAGATAATCCCTGCACCATTCTCTCAGTTCCTCTTCCTCAATGAATTCGGAGCAGACATACTGCGCACAGACTCTCTCTCCTGAAAGCGGATGAACTTTTTTATAAACAACTGCCTCTATAATTCTCGGCTCTCCCATCAAAACGTCTTCCACCTCCTGCGGATAAACGTTCAAGCCTGCCACATTGATGGTGTCATCCATTCTGGCCAGAAATGACAGAACACCATTTTCTATATAGCCAATATCTTTTGTATATATTGTCTTTTCAGAATCATGAATGAGAATTTCACCAGGATTTTGAATGCTTCCGGCCTCCACTTTGACGTGCGGAAGCGGATAGCCCATTTCACGCGTGTCGCACACATCCGGATGAATGGCCACACATCCCGCTTCAGAACAGCCATATTGCTGAAGCACTCGGTTTGAAACCTTCTTTAATGCTTCCATCCAGCCGGCAGGCATGAGCGTGCCTGATGTCATGACAGCATCCAACCGCTGCCCATCCCTTATTAACAGCGTTAAAGTATGCAGCAGTGCAGGAGCCCCGTAAAGAATATGCTTAGGATGTTCCTTCAGCTTTTTCAGCACATATTTAGGGTTCATATTTGTCAGAATGACCGGTTCTGCCCCGCGCCTTATGCACGCCAATACACCGCAAATTAAACCATAGGAATGGGTTGTCGGGCAGGCAACAACTGAAGCAGTCTGATTATCAGCCGGCAAAACAGAGACATAGCTTTCAAGCTCGTTTTCAATGGATTCCCATGTGCGTTCAATGCACTTCGGATCCCCAGTCGTACCCGAACTCATTTGCACCAGAACGCCTTCCTTCTCATTTATCTGCTGTGACAAGTGGATCGGCAGGTGGATATTTTCATAAAGCAGGAAATGGCTTCCCGCCTTTTTTGCCATCCTGATGGCACCTTCTTTCGGGACGGAAGGATGGAGGGGGACAATGGATCCTCCTCTACTGCGTACAAATAAACAGAGTGCAAGCCATTGAAAAGCATCCGGCATACAAACAGCCAACCTCTTATTTTGGCAATCTTTTAAATGAGTTATATTTTCAAATACCGTATATTGTCTTTCAAGATCATCCAGCGTATAGTACTGATCATTTACAAAAAACATTTCAATTCTCCTTTGGGTTCTATGCTAAAGAGTTCGTGACAAGATGGCGGAAACCGCTAGCCTCTTCTTTTTGGACCTTCCTTTTCAGCAGCGATTCGGCATAAACCATAGGGGCTGTATGCTGCAGAAGGTAATTTCGGAAAATCAATTCTGGATAGCAGCTCATGTGCCCGGCAAGCGTCTCTCCAGCCAGCCTCCAAAATTTTCTCTCACTGTAGCCGTACTGCTCTTCAAGCGCAAAAGACAGTTCTGTTAAATGAAAAACAAACAATGTATCCATGACAAGCTCTCTTAGTGCTTCAATGGAAGTCATCCAATAAAACTCATCTTCCCCGCCTTTTTTAAACTGCTTATGAATCTCTCCAAAGTCAGGAATCCGGCTGGGTTCAGCCAAAAAATCATGATGATACTCTGTGCTGTCATGGAAATCCCTCAAAACAACACGGGTTGGCCAGCCGTTTTTATGAAGGAGGATCATGTTCTGGGCATGTGCCTCCACGGCTATTCCATGAGCGGCGAGCAAGTGCCAGACCGGCACCACACTTACTTCTATCAGCATTTTTAACCAGTTTTCTATTCCATAGTGCACAAGCCAGTCATTTATAAATAGGGAACCGTCCCTCTCCATTAATGGAAGTGCTGTAAAAGGTACAGCCTCCTCATCCTCTTCCATGTGGAGACGAACGCTTTCCCGCCAAATAGCTCCCAGTTTTGCCTCTGTTTTTTCCTCAATAGGCTGATGGGCAATCCCTGCATACTCCTTCAAAACAATCAAGGAAGCTTCTTCCTTTAAAAATGGATCAGCTTCCACCGTGTCAGCTATCCATTTGGAAATATGGGGAGCAGCACAGATGGCGTGAGTGTCTAAGGTTCTTAGCGATGAGGTATTCACCAAATTCATGGATAGTTTTATGTGAGCCTTCTTTGGATTCGTTACGTTCCAAAGCGTTCGGACCGACTGGGTTGCACGATAAGAATCCCCGCTGCTTTTTAGGAGAATGACATCCCCTTGCTCCAATTCATCTTTAATATGCTTTACCTGCCATGGATGTATTGGCAGAAAGGTGTATTCTTCAAAAGTTTTTCCCAGCTCATGCAGCTCGGTCAGAAGTTGTCCTAGCATGAGAGGACCCAGCTCCTTCTCCCAGAATTCCTTCTCACCCTCGGGGAGAGCCATTCGGCTATGCTCGCGTCTCACCGCAGCCCATTGCAGTGTAAAAGATTGGCCTGCTTCCGGACCGAATGCAGCATGGTCTTCAAGAGAGAATCCAGTCCTTGCCTTAAAACAAGGATGATAGGGATGCCCTTCCCAAACTTCAGACTCCAGCTCCTCATAACTGAATGTTCTCCTTGAAAGAGACGGTATGAGATTTATTTCATTCCATTCACTCAGCTGAATGGTTTGCTGCAGCTCGTGAATAAGCTTGTTTCTTTTTTCCGGGTCGGGTACAAGGTCCTCTGCCAGCTCCTCTATGCTTGTTGACGTACGGGAACCATCGCTTTGCACGGAACAGATGCTGTCCTCCTTTAGCCGCACACGGTCAAACGCAGCAACCCTTCCCTCACAGCAGTAAGTCCGCTGATTTCCGAAAACGGTGAAGCTCAATAAAGGTTCTTCCGGCTGATTTGCTGTTATTTCATAATCCATCAGCCCTTCAAAAAGAACGGCCTCCAGTAATTGTCGGATGACTCTTCTTTCAACTTTCTTAGATGGCAGCGGATGCAGCTTCTGCATAGTTCTCCTCCTTCTTCACAATGGCAAAAGGATTTGGGATATAGGTGTAAACGGCTTGTTCGTTCTTCGCCAGCAGTTCATCCACATCATGGAAACGGGTCAGCAGGTTGGCTTTATAGGCAAGCTTCTCTGAGTGCAGGATATGACCGATGAATGCTTTCCCCTGTCCAGACAGCTCTTTTTCAAGTATGCAAAGCTTTTTCCAGCACCATTCGATCAAACGATCTTCACTGACGAGACCGTCCTGCCCAAATCGGAAAATCACTGAAAAGAGCTGATTCATGAACAGGTAATAGGTAAAGCGTTCCTGAATGAGGTCATCCTCATAAAATAGTTCCGGGCAATCTGCCAATGACGGCAGCAGTTTGCATAGATTTCCTCTATAAGAGTTTGATAGATAGTAGCCTTGATTATCACGATAATAATAAGCTTCCGGGTATCCCGATGATAAATCCAGAACGCTGTTTTGCTGATGTGCCTCAAGGGCAAGCCCATGATCATCATATAATCGGATCAGAGACTCAATTGAGCATCTCCAGTATTTTTCGAACCAGTCCATACTGATTTCCTGCGGATCTCTTCTCTCTGTTTGTGCCAGCCTTTCAATTGTCCGCTGCAGTCTTGAGCATTCATCCGGCAGCGGATCCTGAACCAATGCCGCGATGGAACTAATACCCTTATCCGCTCCTTCTGGAAAAGGGTTGGACCGAATAATGACCTCGAACCCTGACTCTTTATGGCCTGGCAATTCAGCTGTTATATAGGCCGGATCATTAATCATCCGAAATGACGGATATTTTTCCGTAAAGCGAAGCTTATCCATTAGTTCCGTCATAGCGGTACCTGCCTTTAGTTCATGCAGGCGGTTCGTCCTTAATGAGTTCGTAATTTTTACCGGAACAGAAAATTTGAACATCCATTCATTTTCCGGGCTGTAAACCGTTCTGATGGAAGAGGTAGCTGAATAATAGGCTCCCATTGGGCCAAGATCTTTTATTAGATTTTTTTCAACCGCCTCTCTGACATGATTCTGCTGAAGCAGCCATTGAGCCTGAAGAGGGTGCATCGGAATGAGGCAGCTGTTATGCGGGACAGTAAAATGCGGAATCGATTTCTTTAATGAATGGAGTATGATTTCGCTTGCGCTATTCCGGTTAGCTGAAGCTTCCCTGACTAACTCCCGGTCTACTTGAAAATAGTGAAGCTGAAAACGGCCCTTTAACTCCGGTGCATACTGCGGATGCTGCCATCCAGCCATTCCCTGCCTGCTCTTCGGTGTAGGGTGAAGCCAGTGTCCAAACAAAAGTGACTGCTCGGCTTCAATGAAAGTGATCTCTTCGGAATACAGGCTATTTTCGTCATTCATTCTTTCTTCAATATACAAAGCCATTGTCTGATAGCTCTCAATCAGCCTGAGCACCAGCTCATCAAAATGGGATGCAAGCTCATGGCAGCCATTTGATTTAGCCATTAAATGCAGTTCGTGGATAAAAGCAATCATCATCGGAAGCCGGTCCTGCTGTATCCATTCCCGTCTTTGACTGCAATATTTAAAGGCATCGCCGATCAAATGCCTTCCAGTTAGTGATTGGTAAATCACTTCCACTGCAAATGCTGCAGACTGACCTGGAAGTTCTATCTCCACTACTGATTCGCCTGATAGAGTCATAGATGGCCGCTGCTCCTGCACCCATTCCTCCCTATCCATCCAATGTCCGCCATCTACTTCTCTTAAGTAACTATTTATAAAAGCTTGAAACGTTGCATTTTCTGCAATTTGTTTGGCTGAATGATGCATAATTCCATCCTTTCACCGAGTCTTTAGACCTAGTAATTGATAACCATTCTCAATAATGGTTAAAAAATTTGATTCCTTCCCATGAAAGAAATCAATGTAATGGAAGAGACAGGGACATGCGTAAGTCCCAGTCTCTTATTAAGATGTTTTATTCACTTAGGAGCAAGGATTCAATCTCTTTCAATCCTTTTTGGCGCTCAATCGGATCCCAATATCCCCACGTGGTCTTAAGAGTATGTACGTTTCCGTTCTGAACAGCTTTCAGGCTTTTCCAAACCTCGCCCTGTGTGACAGAATCATAGAACTCTCCACTATTAAAATAAGAAACATCGAGGATATGATCAGGATCATACTTTGCTAATCCTTCAATCGAAATATTCTCACCGAAATCCTCAGGAAGGTTTTCTGCCGGTGTTAGTTTCAAATCATCAAATAATAACGAATTTGTTGCATGGTTTGTACGTCCATATACACGAATATCTTTTTTGTTAATTGCTACTGCCATAAATGTTTCATCGCCCATTTTTTCACTTACGCGGCTGCCGATATCTTCTGCTTCCTTCTCAAGATCCTCAATCACTTTCTTTCCTTCATCAAGCTTTCCTGCAGCTTCGGCAACCTTCAGATGGTCTTCCTTCCAATCACCGCCAACTTCAACAACGACAGTTGGAATAGTTTCAGACAGCTGATCATATAAAGGCTTATAGCGGTCACTGATAATTAACAGGTCCGGATCCAGCTTCAAAATTTCTTCCGAGTTAATTTCATCAGCATAAGGCAGAGCCTTCACACCTTCAAGCTCCTCTGTTAAATGCGGAGGAAACTCATTATCATACGCCATCACGGCATAAGGCTTTACACCAACAGATACAAGCGAACCTTCCCATGATACATGAGATAGAAGAACGATTTTCTTCGGTTCAGCAGGGACTTCTGCTTTTCCGTACAAATGCTCAACGGTTCTTGTTTCCTCTGTTTTCTCCTCTTTCTTCTTTTCAGACGCTTCTGTAGAAGCTTCATCTTCTTTTCCACAGCCAGTTAAAATAAGTAAAAATAACATAAAAACAACGCTCAAAGGAGCAAAAAACTTTTTCATGGATCATTCCTCCAAAGCAATAATGAATTTCATTCTCAATGATAATCATTATCATCATTACTGAACATGGACAATTTTAACTTCCTCCATGAACAAAATGAATTTACGTTATAAAAAAACAGCCGCAAGTCTGCAGCTGCACGTAAATTATTTTCTTCTAATTCCTTAAGCTTTTAGTTTGGCTTTAAGAATGCTTGAAGGAAACTCTTCCAGCATCCTCTTCCTCCCAATCGGACCCCACGGATCCCACTCATGGCTTTCAGGGTAATAAACCTCTCCAGTCCGGACAGCCCGGATTTTATTCCAATCTGAAGTATGGGCAGTTCTCCAAACATCCTTTTCATGACTCCATAAAATGAGAAGCTTGTCAGGGTTCAATTCAGCAATCTCATTCAGGCTTACATTTCGGTAACCACCCGCATGCAGATCTGGATGCGGCTGGAATCCAAGACCTTGAAAAAGAAGTTCGAGAAGGGCATGATTTCCCTTCCCGTAAAGGCGTATTTCTTCCGGCCGGATCCAAATGACAGCCCACCGGCCATTTTTGGTTAATGGACAAAGCTCATCCCGCACTTTGCATTCCATACCGTGAATGTCCTTTTCTATGCATTCGGCACGGCTTTCACAGCCGACCAGCGATGCTATTTCATAGAGATAATGACGCCAGTCCTGCTTCAAAGGCATATGATGGACTTGCTCCTGTTTTGAAAGCAGCACGCTTTGAAGCTGAAATTGATGTAAGGGTGTTTTAATAATGCGGTCAGGATGGGTCAGCAAAATATCATCCGGCTGAAATGGTTTTTCTGCGTTTAACAATTTAGTTCCTTCCAGCTCTTTTTGAAGATAGCTCGGAACCCCGCTGCTCGCAGAATAGACGGTTGGGTAGGACGGAGCTGCAACCGGCTGGATTCCGAGTGAAATAAGGTGGTCCTGCAAAAAAAGCTGACTTACGACAGCGATTCGTTCACTGGCCCTTTTCATAAAAACAGTTGGCGGCATCCCTTCTCTGCTTTTAAAAAGGCGGCTGAAATAAAATTCATCCTGCAGCCCTATTTGCACGGCTACTTCTTTAGCTGTAATTCCTCTATTTTGGAGCAGCAATCTTTTGGCAGTCTTCATTCGTTCTGCATTTAAAAATTCTTTCGGGGTCATACCGGTCCTTTTGCGGAAAGCCCTTGAAAATGTAACAGGGGTCATATTTGCTTTAGCAGCTAATTCCGTAACGGTGAATGGACGGGACAGGCTGTTTCGGATCAGTTCCTCCGCTTCTTCCATTCTGTCTATGTCTGCCGCGTCTGTCAGGATGGATAGCATCTCCCAGAGAAGGGACAGAAATCTGCATTTGGCCGAAATTGATTTTTCCTGCCGGCTTTTCTTCATCTCTTCCCAGAGGGGGGCCATTTTTACAGGGACCTGGTCAGCCAGCGGACGGGTTAACAAGTCTTTCAGCATATCGCCTTCTTTTGGCCAGGAAAGCAAATAAGCAGAAAGCAGAGAAGAAGAAGACGATGTAAGGATTGCTGAATCCGTAAGGAAATAGCTTTTGCCCTCCTCAGCCTTCAATCTCTTGTTCCCGCTTACCAAAGTGCCCTTTCCCGATGATATGTAAAGGATTAAAAAATGACTGCGCTTTACATTTATTCCCTGAGATAGGCCCTCATGCAGGTTGGAGGCTTCAATTTCAAACATATGGCTCTTCAGCAGCATATTTAGACACTCCCTTCTTTTTCCTGAAATATGAATTGACAAATGCTGTGGAAGGATAGTAGATTAATAACGATCTTACAGGACGATAACGATTCTCATTTTCATTTAAAAAAATACATAGAAAAGGACTGATCATCATGGCCAGAACTGCTGCTGACATAAACGAATCCCTGCAGCCTGTTCACTTAAAATCTATTAAATGGGGCCTTATTGGCTTAGTATTTGTTTTCCTTTGCCTGCTCGCTTCAATTGGACTTGGAGCCATATGGATCTCCCCTTCTGTTGTTTGGGACTCTTTTGTCTCTTTTCAAGCCGGCCAAATTGAACACCAGCTGATCAGGGAAGTGCGAATCCCGCGGGCATTGGCTGCTGCCCTAATTGGGGCAGCACTTGCAGTGGCTGGCACTATTATGCAGGGCATCACACGCAATCCGCTTGCCGATCCTTCAATCATCGGCATTACCCATGGAGCCGGACTTGCCATCGCCATTTCGCTTGCATTTGTTTCAAGCGGATCCTACTGGATTCTTCTGATCTGGTCATTTGCAGGCTCTGCAGCCGGCGCCATGCTTGTCCTCTCTTTTTCCATGATTTCAAAAGAGCGGATATCTCCTGTAACCCTGACGCTTGCAGGTGCTGCGTTAAGCACATTATTCAGCGCTCTTTCCACGGGTATCGCCCTATATTTCCAAGTGGCGCAGGACCTGAGCTTCTGGTTTGCCGGAGGACTATCCGGAACCAAATGGCAGCATGTTTTTATACTGCTTCCAGCTGTTATCATTGGGATTCTGCTGTCCCTCTGGATCAGCCGCTCTCTGACTATACTGGCTTTAGGGGAGGAAGTGGCTGAAGGTCTCGGCCAATCTCAGCAGAAAGTCAGGTGGATCGGGCTCATTGCTGTTATTCTGCTATCTGGCGCAGCCGTTTCCATTGCAGGCGCAATCGGCTTTATTGGCCTAGTCGTTCCCCATATAGTCCGGATGATCATCGGATCTGATTACAGATGGCTCATTCCGTTAAGTGCCATTGCAGGCGCCCTTCTCCTCGTACTCGCCGATATAGGGGCACGGATGATCAATCCTCCATTCGAGACACCTGTCAGCGCAGTGACCGCCTTGATTGGCGTTCCGTTTTTCTTATATTTGTCCCGAAGGAAAAGGGGGTATATGTAATGGATTGGAAGCTTGCTTTAAGACAGTCCAAAACCTGGCTGGCAGCCTTTGTCTTTTTAATCATGGCCACCTTTATATTGAGCCTGTCCACTGGCGTGATGCCCATCCGCTTTTCTGAAATATTGAACACGTTAGCCGGCAGCGGCACCCCAAGGCAGGAGCTTGTTTTATTTCAGCTGAGATTGCCGAGAATGGTCATTACCATGCTGATTGGTGCCGGGCTTGCTCTATCAGGCAGCATTCTTCAGGGACTTTCGAGGAACTCCCTCGCGGATCCGGGCATTCTCGGAATTAATGCCGGCGCTGGACTGGCTGTCGTTTTTTCGATCTATCTTTTCGGACAGGAGAAAGGAACCCTGCTCTCTGAACCTTTTTTCCTGCCCGTTTTTGCTTTTATCGGCGCTCTTGCCATAGCAGCTCTGATTTACCGCTTCTCATGGAAAGGCGGAATAGACCCGGAACGGCTTCTCCTTGTCGGTCTCGGATTTAATGCTCTATGTGGTGCTCTTCTCATGATTCTGCAGCTGAAAATGGATCCAAAGGATTTTCAGCAGGCAGCCATTTGGCTGACAGGAAGCATCTGGGGAACCGGGTGGCCTTATGTATGGGCATTGCTTCCATGGATTTTGATTCTTACACCGGCTGCCTTTTATAAAGCAAGGACCATGAATCTTCTTCAGTTTAAGCAGGAAGTTCCGGTTGCTCTTGGCTTAAAAGTGGAGTCCGAACGCCGCTTGCTTCTTTGCCTTTCTGCTGCCCTTGCAGGAGCATGTGTGGCCGTCGGCGGCGGAATCGCCTTTATTGGCCTGCTCGCTCCCCATCTGGCACGGCGGCTGTGCGGACCCAATTACTTCAGCAGTCTGCCATTGTCTGCACTGATCGGAGCAGCTCTGGTGCTCATGGCAGACATGATCGGCAAAAATCTTCTGGCACCAGCCGATATTCCCGTCGGAATCGTCATATCGGTTATCGGTGCACCATACCTGATCTTCATGCTGCTGACCAGGAAAGGTTCCGGGATGAGGGTCTAAATTCAATAAAAATGCCCATTCAACAATCCCTAATGAATGGGCATTTCAGCTTTATTTGATTTCAGCAGGCTCTCTGTATTGTTTTTGCCCCAGCACATGATATACATCCTGACGGCTTTCGATAATAAATTCAGGCTTTGGCTTCCCTCGGTTCGCACGATGGCCAGCAAGATGTACATCGCTTGTTTCCCATGCCTTCCATGCCTCTTCAGATTCCCAGCGGATCATAACAATGATTTCTTCCTCTCCGCTGCGCTGTTTTTTCTTTAATACATTTAAATCTAGAAAACCGGGCTGCTCTTCGATGATTCCTTCTCCGGCAAAGCGCTCAACCATTTTTTCCCCATGGCCCTCTTTAACCATAATTGTCTTTAATTGAATAAACATGCCTATTTCCTCCTCAATCTTTTTTTGTTATTATAATTGATAACGATTTTCATTTTCAACTGTTTTAAAAAATAGATTCATTATTTTGTAAGTTTATAGTATCTTTAGATTAACGAAATTTTACTGAAATTGTGAGGCCGTTATATGTGGAAAAATAAAAATGTGTGGATTCTTTTAACTGGTGAATTTATAGCAGGGGTGGGCCTTTGGCTTGGCATTATAGGAAACCTCGAGTTTATGCAGGAAAGGGTTCCTTCTGATTTCCTGAAATCACTTATTCTTGCATCCGGTCTGCTGGCAGGAATTGCAGTCGGCCCCCTTGCCGGCAGAATTACAGACCAGCTGAATAAAAAAACTGTAATGCTCGGAGCAGGTTTTGTCAGGGCCATCAGTGTTATTTTTATGCTGATTGCTATTCAAACGGGATCTGTGTGGTGGATGGTTCTGTTCCTGGTTATGATTCAATTGTCAGCGGCCTTTTACTTTCCTGCACTGCAGGCAGCCATCCCTCTTGTAGTTGCCGAGAAAGATTTGCTTCAGCTGAATGGTGTGCACATGAATGTGTCCACCCTTTCGAGGATATTGGGTACAGCATTGGCTGGTGTTCTGTTAGTCATTCTGCCATTATCCATGCTTTATATCGGGTCGCTGGTCGCTTACCTGGCTCTGTTCGGATTAACCTGGTTTATGGACTTCGAGGAAAAAAGGGAGCAGCCAGGCCCTGGAAAAGAGTCTGCGAAAAACAACGGAGGATTCAAGGAGGTTTTCCCAATTATTAAAGGCCTCCCCATTGTATTCATGACACTGATTTTAACGCTGGTCCCACTGCTGTTTCTTGGCGGTTTCAACCTGATGGTCATCAATATCAGCGAGCTTCAGGACAGTTCGTCCATTAAAGGGTTAATTTATACTGCCGAAGGAATCGGCTTCATGCTCGGCGCATTTATCGTCAAGCAAATCAGCCAAAAGCGTTCGCCTTATGCTATCTTATTTTTCTTCTCATTTGTCATTGGCGTCTCACAGCTCCTTCTGTACTTTGCGGATGTGCCCGTTCTATCCATTGCGGCCTTCTTTGTATTCGGATTTGCCGTTGGCTGTTTCTTTCCAACTGCAGCCACCATATTTCAAACAAGGGTGCCAAAGGAATTCCACGGAAGATTCTTCTCCTTCCGAAACATGCTCGATCGTGTTATTTTCCAAATTGTGCTCCTGCTGACAGGATTCCTGCTGGATGCCGTTGGACTTCAGATAATGGTCGTGATCTTTGGCATTCTATCCTTAGTCATGACAGCTGCTTTCTTTGTTAAATTCAAGCAAATTCGGACAGAAGTACAAATAAAAGAAGAGATCAGTACGTAAAAAACCGGCTCACATCATGTGGGCCGGTTTTTTACTGCTATTTTGCCTTAATTTCAGGCGTTTTTTTCGGTTTATGTGCGGATAGCCTAATTTTATGTGCGGATAAGGTTTTTTCTGTGCGCATAACCCGGTTTTATGTGCGGATAAAAAAATTTATGTGCGCTTAAGTTTTTTGACCCTAGCGAACCAGCTGCTTCACCAATTCCCGGTTCCGCTTTTTAAAAACATCATTATGTGAAGAAACCATCGCTGCCCCGGCTGCATCAGGTTCAATGTACTGTTTCGCTTTATTTACTGCATTCGCAGCATCCTGGAAGGCTCCCGCAATTAAATGAAGCTTGCCGTCATGCTTAAGAATATCGCCGGCAGCATATAGCCCTTCAACTGTCGTCTCGCTGTTTGCGTTGCCTGCAATATAGAAATCTTCAAGCATTTTTATATTCAGATTGCTATTTTTCAAGAGTTCCGTATCCTGCTCATATCCATGATTAATCACCACTTCATCGATGGCAAGATATGAAACCTCTCCCGTTTCATTATTGGTCAATTCCACCTGTTCAATTTCCTCGTGATTTCCGCCGGCAATTAATTTGGTTATGGACGTACGGTTAATGCAGATCACCGAACTATTCATCAGCTGTGAAACCTGAGCTTCATGGCCAGTTAACGCATCCCGTCTGCAAGTGATGTATACCTGCCTGGCAACAGGCTCCAATTCATTGGCCCAGTCTACTGCGGAATTGCCTCCTCCTGACACAATAACCGTCTTATCCTTGAAATGCGCAAGAGACTTGACTGTGTAATTTAAATTGGAGACCTCAAAACGCTCTGCGCCTTCAATTTTCAGCTTTTGCGGCTTTAGAATACCGCTGCCAACGGCCACAATCACTGTTTTTGAAAGATGCTCTTCCCCTGAAGACCCTTTCAAAACAAAAAATCCTTCTTCATTCTTGCTGATGGATTCCACCTTTTCATTTAGCACAACCGTCGGATTAAAGGTCAGCCCCTGCTCGACCAGCTGTTCAATCAGCTTTGCTCCCGGAGTAGGAGTCAACCCGCCGACATCCCAAATCATTTTCTCGGGATACACATGGATCTTTCCGCCCAGCTGCGGCTGAAATTCAATCAGTTTCGTTTTCATTTCCCTTAAACCGCTGTAAAAAGTGGAGTAAAGTCCAGCCGGGCCTCCTCCAATAACCGTTACATCATAGATCTCCATCTGCTTCATTCCCGTTCACTCCTATAACCAATTATTATTGATTATCATTCTCACTTCAACTATACGTCCTTTCTTCTTCTTTTACAATGAATTTTTTTCTTTGGTGTTTTCCTATATATTCTATTGACAGAAAAAACAGATAGACTTATAGTAAAATAGAACCGACACTGATAATCATTATCACTTATTTAAAATATATTCTCACATAAACGGAGGTTACATAATGGTCCGTCTATATACAGATGGCTTGAACATTGGGTATAGCGAACGACTAATTGTAAAAGATCTCAGCGTCCAGATTCCCGATAAGAAAATCACAACAATTATTGGTCCAAATGGCTGTGGGAAATCAACCCTTTTAAAAGCCATTACCAGGATCATTTCCCATCAATCAGGCACTGTCATCTTAGATGGGGAGAACATTTCAAAGGAAAATACGAAAATCCTTGCCAGGAAGATGGCAATCCTGCCTCAAACACCTGAAAGTGCAAGCGGTTTAACAGTAGGCGAGCTCGTCTCATATGGACGCTTCCCTTATCAAAAGGGATTCGGAAGATTGACGAAAAAGGATTATGAAGTCATCGACTGGGCTCTTGAAGTGACAGGCACCAAAGAATTTAAATTCCGCCCTGTTGACGCTCTGTCAGGCGGCCAGCGCCAGAGAGTGTGGATCGCCATGGCACTTGCACAGGAAACCGATATCATTTTCCTTGATGAACCAACCACCTATTTAGATATGGCACATCAGCTTGAAGTTCTCGAACTTCTTCAAAAGCTGAACGAGGAACAGGAGCGCACCATCGTAATGGTCCTCCATGATTTAAACCAGGCAGCCCGTTTTGCCGATCATATCGTCGCACTAAAAGATGGTGAGATTGTTAAATCAGGAAGCTATGAAGAAGTCATTACACAGGATGTTTTAAGGAAGGTGTTCAATATTGATGCAGTCATTGGACGCGATCCCCGCACAAACAAACCAATGTGTATAACTTATAATTTACTAAAAGGAGAAAATCAACATGAAGAAACTTTTGATCCCATTTACGATCTTGCTGCTTCTGCTAATTAGCGCCTGCGGCAATACAGAAGAAAAAGATACAAGCTCGTCTGAACCAAAGGAAGATAAAAAATCCGGTACGATCACTTATGAATCTGAAACTGGACCGGTTGAGGTTCCAGCTGATCCTAAGAGAGTTGTCCTCCTTTCAGGCTTCACAGGAAATGTTATGCAATTAGGCGTAAATATCGTTGGAGTGGATACATGGTCTAAAAATAATCCTCGTTTTGAAGAACAATTGAAGGATGCTGAAGAAGTATCTGAAGATAACCTTGAAAAAATAATTGAACTGGAACCAGACTTGATTATTGCCTTATCTACTGTTAAAAACTACGATAAACTTAAGGAAATTGCACCAACTGTAACGTATACATGGGGTAAATTAGATTACCTTTCTCAGCATGAGGAAATCGGCAAGCTGCTTAATAAAGAAGAAGAAGCAAAGAAATGGGTAGCTGACTTCAAACAGCGCGCTGAAGCAGCCGGGGAAGACATTCGTGCAAAAATTGGCGAAGATGCAACCGTTTCTGTATTTGAAATCTTTGACAAACAGCTTTATGTTTTTGGCGATAACTGGGCTCGCGGAACTGAAATCCTCTATCAGGCAATGGACTTAAAAATGCCTGAAAAGGTTAAGGAAATGGCCTTAAAAGATGGCTACTATGCCATTTCAGCTGAAGTGCTTCCGGAATATGCAGGAGATTATATTGTTATTAGCAAATACTCTGATGCAGATCATTCATTCCAGGAAACCGATACGTACAAAAATATTCCTGCTGTGAAAAATAATCGTGTCTTTGAAATGGAAGGCAATGGCGCTTCCTTCAGTGATCCAATCACACTTGATGCGCAGCTGGAGTTCTTTAAAGAATCATTTTTAGGCAACTAATACGGCAGGAGGGATTCTTAATTTTTAGGAATTCCTCTTTCCTATTTAAAAAGACAGTTCCCCAATGGCAAAATAAACCCGAAGAAAGATGGAAGTATAATGACTAAAGAAGCTCAACCCTTCATTCCATTTATATATAAACTTGCAGCAGGCTTCATCCTTTTTGCCGGCATGTTTGTAGCTGCCTGTGTGTTTGGGGCAGCCGATGTTACGGTCAGAGACGTTTGGCTTGCACTAACCTCCAATGCTTCCGGAGAAAAAATCTCCATCATTCGTGAAATACGTCTGCCCCGAGAAATTGCGGCCATTTTTGTCGGAGCAGCACTTAGCATCTCTGGCGCCATCATGCAGGGAATGACAAGAAATCCTCTTGCTGATCCAGGCCTTCTCGGATTGACGGCCGGAGCAAATGCTGCACTTGCCATAACGCTTGTTCTTATCCCTTCAGCAAACTACATTGGAATTCTGGTCGCCTGTTTCATCGGTGCGGCTATCGGTGCAGGGATGGTTTTCGGCATTGGCGCCATGAAAAAAGGAGGCTTTTCTCCGATTCGAATCGTTTTAGCCGGAGCCGCGGTTTCTGCCTTCCTTTTTGCAATAGCTGAAGGGACTGGCATCTATTTTAAGATTTCAAAAGATGTCAGCCTGTGGACAGCAGGCGGGCTCGTCGGCACATCCTGGACCCAGCTGCAAATAATTGTCCCGGTTATCTCAGCAGGCATACTCGTATCCCTTTTTCTGTCCAAGCAGCTTACGATACTAAGCTTAAATGAAGAAGTGGCTGTAGGCTTGGGACAAAATACAACTCAGATTAAAGTCATCCTGTTTATCTTAGTCACCATGCTTGCAGGGGCAGCTGTTGCACTGGTCGGCAATATGGCATTTATCGGATTGATGGTGCCTCATATCGTCCGTGCTTTAGTCGGAACAGATTATCGTTTTATTCTTCCCATGTCAGCTCTCACAGGAGCATCATTTATGCTTCTTGCCGATACACTCGGGAGAACTATCAATGCTCCTTACGAAACTCCTGTTGCGGCCATCATTGCCGTAATGGGGCTGCCTTTCTTCCTGTTCATTGTTCATAAAGGGGGTAAGGCGTTCTCATGATTCAGACGCAATTAGTTAAAAAACAGCGAATTTTAATGGCAGTTTTATCAGTACTTATTATTGTTACCATTGTTATAGGAATGGGATTAGGCTATGCCTCCCTTACCTATGACCGGTTAATCCCGACCTTCCTGGGACAGGGAACTTTTAAAGAGGAGTTTGTGTTATTTTCCATACGGCTGCCGAGGGTATTTATCACAGTGTTAGCCGGCATGGCACTGGCACTATCCGGTGCGATTTTACAGGGAATTACACGCAATGACCTGGCGGACCCAGGCATCATCGGCATAAATTCAGGTGCAGGGGTTGCGATCGCCGTTTTCTTTCTGTTCGTCCCTATTGAAGCAGGCACTTTCATTTACATGCTGCCGTTATGCGCATTTTTCGGCGCTTTGCTTACCGCTATCCTCATCTATGCTTTTTCCTATAAAAAAGACGAGGGGCTTCAGCCAGTAAAAATGGTTCTTGTCGGAGTCGGGTTTTCCATGGCGTTATCAGGTGTAATGATTGTCCTGATTTCCTCAGCTGAAAGAGAGAAAGTTGATTTCATAGCAAAATGGCTATCAGGGAATATCTGGGGAACGGATTGGCCTTTCATCTGGGCACTCCTCCCCTGGCTGCTGGTGCTTATTCCATTTACTTTATATAAGGCAAATCGTTTGAATCTATTAAGCTTAAGTGAACCTGTCGCCATCGGTATAGGAGTATCCATTGAAAAAGAAAGAATCATTCTTCTGCTTACAGCCGTTGCATTGGCAGCTTCAGCTGTGTCTGTAACCGGCGGAATTGCCTTTATTGGCTTAATTGCTCCGCACATGGCTAAAGCGCTTGTCGGACCTCGTAATCAGCTTTTCATTCCGATCGCTATTCTTTTAGGAGGCTGGCTTCTATTATTTGCCGACACGCTCGGCCGGAACCTGGCAGATCCTGATGGCCTGCCAGCCGGAATAATGGTTGCGATTATCGGAGCTCCATATTTTATGTATCTATTATTAAAGAAATAAAATAAGAAATGACGTGCCGGGCTGCACGTCATTTTTTTCATTATTTATGTTTTTTTCTGAAATTCCTGGGCAAATATATATAGTCTCGTTATTTAACAGTTTAATAGAATTGGAGGAATTTAGATGTTTTTTCATGTAAAGGAATTGCAATTTGAAGCAAAGCCGGAACGTCCGGATCCCGTTTTTGCGAAAAAGCTGCAAGAACTGATTGGCGGGCAATATGGTGAAATGACCGTTGCCATGCAATACATGTTTCAGGGCTGGGCCACTCGCGGAAATGAAAAATATCGTGATCTTCTCCTCGATATTGGAACTGAGGAAATTGGACATGTGGAAATGCTCGCGACAATGGTTGCCAGACTGATGGACGATGCCCCAATTAATCAGCAGGAAGAAGCAGCGAAGGATCCAGTCGTTGGCGCAATCATGGGAGGAATGAATCCCCAGCATGCCATTGTCTCCGGACTTGGTGCCCGTCCGACTGACAGTGTAGGGAACCCTTGGATGGGTACTTATATTACAGCCAGCGGAAACTTATTAGCAGATTTCCGTTCAAACTTAAATGCAGAGTCGCAGGGCCGGGTGCAGGCTGCACGCCTCTATGAAATGACAGATGATAAGGGCATTAAAGATCTGCTTTCCGTCCTGATTGCCAGAGACGCCTACCACCAAAACCAATGGGCTGCAGCAATAGCTGAGCTTGAGGAAAAAGAAGGCCTTCTTGTCCCGAGCACCTTCCCGCGGGAAAATGAACGCACAGATATCTCTTACACACTCTACAACCTGTCAGCAGGCGAAGAAAGCAGTACTGGCAGATGGGCACAGGGCCCTGCACTTGATGGCCAGGGAGAATACAAATATGTAAGCAATCCGAAGCCGGAAGGAGACAAGCCAATGCTTAAGCCTGCACCTCCAAATCTTCATAACACATTGCCAATGGATTAAAATACATTCAAAACAGGCTGATGCATTCAGCCTGTTTTATTCTTTCAATCAAACGTTTGATTGAATTTTACCGGTTTTCCTCTTTAATATCTATGCTCTCCATTGACTTCCTTCAGATTTTTTATATGATAAAACCATCTCACCTTAAATCATGAATGGAATAATAAATCTAAATTTTATTTTCCTTACATTCACTCTGAACATTAAGGTTATCCTCACTATTAAAAGGGAATGAAAATAAGTGATTCACCCGCTGGAAAGGATCTAGTTTGCATGATTTATTTTTTTACCGCAGTGTTTATTATATTTATCATTTACGCAGTTCTGCCCACTGTGCTCATACGATTGCTGAATTGGGGAATTGTAAAAGGTATAACGAAACCAAATTCCATTGCTTTAACATTCGATGATGGTCCTGATCCCCAGTATACTGCGAGGCTCCTGGATGTCTTAAAAAAGCATGATGCAAAGGCAGCCTTTTTTGTTGTCGGGGAAAAAGCAGCCAAGCATCCACTGCTGCTAAAAAGAATGCAGGAGGAAGGGCATACAATTGGCATCCATCATTACCAGCATATCTCAAGCTGGATCCTTTCACCGGGATCATTAAAAAAACAGCTGGAGCAAACAAAACAAATTATTGAAGAAACAATTAATGAAGACGTCTATTTCTACCGTCCGCCATGGGGCCACTTCAATTTATTCACACTTTGGATCGCAAGGAATTATAAGATTATTATGTGGTCGGGGATTTTCAAAGATTGGAAGATCAAGCATATAAGGAACACCCTTTCCGAGTCGCTGGCAAAAGAAACCGTGCCTGGCCGTATTTTTCTTCTCCACGACAGCGGTGAAACTCATGGCGCCGACTCCAGTGCACCTGAACATATGATTAGCCATCTGGACGAGTATTTGCAGCAGGCAGCACTAAAAGGAATACGGTTTATTTCTTTAAAAGAAGAATATCAGGGGCATCGGTCATGAGTACTGAAACAATTATAGAATTTATTTCGTCATACGGGTATTGGATCATCTTTTTATTTTTATTTTTCGGGATAGTCGGCATTCCCGCTCCGGAAGAATCGCTACTATTTCTGATTGGCGTGCTAATTGGAAATCACAGATTAAGCTTTGCCGAATCTGCAGTGTGCGCTGAAGCAGGTGTGCTGCTCGGAATGCTTTCAGCCTATTGGATCGGTAAAAAAGCAGGTACTCCCTTTCTCAAAAAATATGGAAGATATATTGGGATCACAGAAAAAAGATGGAATACCGCACAGAAAAAATACATGGAAAATCATCGCTTTATGATATTTGCGGGTTTTTATATGCCGGGAATACGTCAGATTAGCCCTTACTTTGCCGGTATTTCAAATGTTCCTTTTCATCAGTATCTTCTATTTTCTGCGGCAGGCTCCTTGAGCTGGGTTCTCCCTATAATTGCTGCGGGATACTTTGCAGGAAGCTTTTTTGATATTAAACCTGAATACGTGCCATACCTAGGGGTTTTATTATTAGCTGTATTCGTAATCTACATGCTCTTTAAGTATGCCAAAAACAAACTCAAGTGACAGAAAGGAGGGTATTATGAAAGTTCTCCTGCTCCCATTATTTCAATTCCCCACGGGACACTCAAAAGTTGCCAAAACACTTCAGGACCATATTGAGAGCCAATATCCTGATGCGGAAATCAAAACAGTCGATTTTCTTTCCTATTGCAGTGATAAGCTCGAAAAGCTGGTCTCAGGCATATATTTAAAAGGATTCCTTGGTGCCCCTTTCCTTTACAGGGCCTTATATTACACCATTATGTATAAACAGCATCCCTTTAAATTGCAGCCTGATTTACAGGTTCTATCCTATTATTTTGAAAGAAAAATGCAGAAGTTTCTTGATGAAGAAAATCCTGATTTAATATTTTGCACTCATTCTTTTCCATCCGGGATCATCAGTTCACTAAAGCAAAAGGGACGATACCGGGACATAACTGCGGTGAATGTTTATACGGATTTTTTTATAAATGATATATGGGGAAAACGGGGAATTGACTTTCATTTCGTTCCTCATAATGAGGCAAAGGAAAAGCTTATAAAAAAACACCATATTCCGGATGATCATATTTTTGTTACGGGCATTCCGGTTCATTCTGCCTATCACCTCCCGGTTCCGTTTAAGAAAGATGACCGGATACGCCATATCCTGGTTGCAGGAGGAAACAGCGGCTTAGTAAACTGTAACTTTATCGAATCTATACAAAAGGTTCCGCATATTCGATTTCTGATCCTGTGCGGAAATAACGAGGAATTGTATAGCTCACTCAAAGCACTTGATTCAAAGCAGATCGAGCCCATTGGATATATTGAAAACCCAAATGAAATGAACCAGCTGTATAATAAAGCGGATGCTATTTTGACCAAACCAGGCGGAGTTACAATTAGTGAAGCACTGAAAAAGAAACTTCCGATTCTGGTCCATACCTCACTTCCGGGACAAGAGGAAATCAATTTGGACTATTTGCTTGAAAAAAATCTGGTGACTGTCATTTACGACAGGCAAATTACTGAACAGCTTAATAACGAAGAAGCTATACTTAGTCTAAGAAAACACATTGATTCTTATCTGGAAAAAATCACTTGCCCATTGGACTATGCCATCTTCATTTCAATTAAAAGCACTGGCAGAAGAACGCCGGACACTGTTCATTCCCTGAGAGCCGTTCCAACTATCAAGTAAACCTTCAGGTCATTAACATATATAAACAGCCTGGAATCCCAGGCTGTCTTACATTTTCAATCAAACGTTTGATTGATCAATCCTTCTTCATAAAGAATATCCTCAATACCTGGGCCATTGCCCTGATCAGCTATCTCTTCCTCACAGCCAACTGAAAAATAGGTATACGAATAGTCATATCCATCTCCCTGTACACCACCTGCTCCGCCATGTGAAATACAGCTGTCCGGTATAGGTTCACGCTTTCCCTTGTCATCCACATAATAGTACAAGTCTTCAATATACCCTTCACTCTGGGGTAAAGAGGTAATGGCATATCCCCTGTCATTCACCCGAAATACATCATACTCCCCTTCTGTCTCAGGCGCAGGAGCATTCTCTATTTCATGAACAATCCTCACCTGACCAGCATACTCTTTTGGAATCAGATAAAGGTCATGTGTTTTTTCTTCCAGATCTGCTTGCTGCAGCATCCAAAAGAACCCTGCCGGCAGCAGGCAAGCGATGAGAAAACCGGCTGTATTTAAGGTAATTCTCCTGCCTCCTGGCATCTCACGGTCCCACTTTCGCCACTCGTCAACTAGAAAGAAAAGAACCGCTGCAATTACTGCATAATAAGCAAACCCTTTCATAATAAAATAAGTCACAGCAGCTAAAAAGGTATGAAAAAGTGCAGATGCCGGGAATCGCCATATTGCCAGATTTCTGGTTAGAAACTCAGAAAGCAATGAAACCGGAATGCCGTATATAACATTTCCGAATAAACAGTACAAAAAAACCACGATCAGGAAAAAAGAAAACAGTTCCCCTTCTGAAAAGAAAAAGAGAAGCCAAAATCTAAAGGTAAAAAGAATGGAAGCCTGCAGAGCCGTTTTTATTTTTGATCCCAGCATTGAACTAAATTCCCTCCTCTTACATTGTGATTATTTTCACATATATGCTAGCATACAAACAAGGCAATTCCCATACTCCCTATATAAATTTGCGCAGAAGGAATGTGGGGAGGCCTGCTCCCTTACCTGACAGAACCGGCCTCAATGACTTCTATTGCCCATTCAACTCCTTCTTCTGCCATTTTTTCCGAAGGGTTCGTGTGTGGTGTATATTCCATGACAAAAAACACATCCTCACATTTCTTTGCCAGAAAATCCATCAGTTTCTTTATTTTATGATGACGGCCATCATTCTCATGAGATGGATGCACAGGGACCCAGATATATTTGTCTCCCTGGTATTCAACATTATGTAAATGAACAACTCTCACAAACTCGGCCCATTTTCCTATATAATTTATGGCCCTGTCGTCCGTGGCTAATATATAATCTCCGATATCAACACAGAGGCTGAGGCCATATTTCTTCCATGTCTCTACAGGAAAACTGTCAAGATAATCGATTCCTGCTGGCGATTGCCTGAATCCTAATTTTGGTTCACACACGATCATAATCCCATATTTTTTCTGAAGAGCACTGAGTTTCTTGAGTCCCTCCTCAATGATCTCTGCCGGATTCCCACTTGCTTCCTTTTTAAAATAAGGAAAGTGCACCAATATGTATTCAGCACCAAGCCGGGACATTCTTTCCACTTCCTCCTCAAACTGGATCCAGGCTTCCTCTGGATTCATACTGACCTTTTCCAGAAGATCGTATTTGCTTTGTCCCCGGAAAAGAGGCGAATGAAGACCAAAGCTTTTGTTTGTTTTGCCCAGCAATTCAATAAAGCATTGAAAGGATTCCTCATCTTGAAATTCCCCTATCTCAATATGCGGCAAATAACGTTTAAAAAGTTTATGAAACAGCTTGCTGTCTGACAAAATGACGCTTCCTGATACCCCTATTTTATGAACCATTATATCCCCTCTCTTATGAATGGTTATAACAATCTTATCACACCTTCATGTAACTTATTGGGAAATAATACCGTCTATTCAGTAAAATAGGTGAGGTGTACTTATGGTTAAAAAGGTATTTACTTCAATAATTTGAGTAGTGTTATTATTCATTCTTTTTTTCGGAGTGGTATCATTCTGGATTCCATCGGCATTCATTTCGGAAATCCTTTTGCAAAGAAGCTGGAGGTGCCCTCTGATTACTCACAGGCCGATTCAAACCAGAACGGCATTGCTGATCCGATTGATATGGTCCTGACAGCCAGAAAAGAAGTAGAACAGCGCACGCCATATAAAAGTGCCTACTATGCGGGAGGCTATCCGCCCGATGACGAAGGTGTCTGTACAGACGTGATTTGGAGAGGATTCCAGGGGGCTGATGTAACCATAAAGGATCTTATTGATCAGGATATCGCCGAAAATACGGACTTGTATTCAAGAGTCCAGGGCAAGCCTGATCCGAACATTGATTTCAGAAGGGTGCCAAACCAGAATATCTTTTTTAGCCGGTTCGCAAAGTCATTAACAACAGAGCTGATTCCAGGAGATGTTAAGAACCTTCAGCAATGGCAGCCGGGTGATATTGTGGTTTTCCTTTCTCCTAAATTCGACCATGTGGCTTTCATATCTGACAAACGGACTAAAGAAGGCATTCCATACGTAATACATAACTCCACCCCATTTGCAGCAGAAGTAAAACTATCTTCTTTTAAGACTCCCATTACCGCTCACTACAGATGGGATTTTGAAAAAACGCCTGCACTGCCATAAGCAGATGCAGGCATTTTTCTTATTAAATAAGAAAGTATAAAATTTTGAACTTCGATAACTCTCTAGCGCAAGCAGCCTGCCCCTCAAGGTGTCGGGGGTGAGCGAGCCGCTTACGCTTTTTTATCTGACTGCTGCCGGATTGCCCGCCGGCCACTCTTCGCAGGTATAAGCCATCTCCCAGAAACCAAGCTCCAGCTGGCAGCTCTTTCGGAAAGCATCCTTCATTCGCTGCCTTTCCTCCGGTGATGCCGCTTCAGCAAGCTCATCCAAACGGTTTCTCATATTCATGGTCACAGCTTCGACCCTTAGATTTGCATAAAAAGAGATCCACGGATAAAACGGATGGTTCTCATCTGGAACATATTGCTTCATGAGCTCAAGCCCAATCTCCCAATATGTCCATGGACAAGGCAATAATGCAGCGAGGATTTCACCCATGCCGCCTGTGTGGGCATGATACATCATATGCTTTACATAATGATCGGCTGTCGGCGGAAGCGGATATCCCTGCAATGCTTCGTAATCCACCCCAATCTGCTGGCAAAAATTATGGTGGGGGTGTACTTCGCTGTTCAATACAAATTCTATTTGCTGGTTAAAGTATGCAATATCCTTACGCTCAGCTGACTTTGAAATCGCAATCCCATAAATATGCATGAACGCATTCAAATACTCAAAGTCCGCTTTAATGTAATGAGCAAGCGCCTCTTTCGGCACATCCCCTCTCCCGATCCCCTGGACAAATGGATGCTCAAATATCAGCTGAAATAAATCTTCATTTTCCTTGCGCAGAATTTCTGAAAAAGTCATAAAAAATAGCCTCCTTAATTAAATACAGAAGCTGCCGGGGAAAAAGCATGAGGATATAAAATGAGGTCCTCACTGCTTCCCTGCGCTGGCATTATCCAGATCAGGTTCCAAGGGACCAAGGAAAAGCTCCTTATCTCAGCCGTAGCGCCCCTAGCAGTTTTCTAACATTCTAATTGTTTTTTACCGATTTTCTAACTTGGTGTTTTTCTCTCATAAATTTTGGATTTCGCCCATAACTTTTGAAAATCGCTCATAAAGCCTGATTGTTATGCTGCTCTCCCTTACTCTGCTAACCTATCTTACTTCTCCAGCCCAAAATCATCACATATTCTGAACCAAATTCTTCTCTTTAACCTTCGCTAACACCAACCAGCCTATTGCCGCACCGGCAATGCTGCTGACCAGAAACGGCGGCACAAAGAAGAATGCACCATTTGCACTGCCCATGAGAAATTTTGCGTACGGAACAGCAAACAATGCTCCGATTATACCGGTGCCCAAAACCTCGCCAGCGGCAGCCCATATTTTCCGGCCGAATTTCAAATAAAGGACACCAGCCAAAAACGCACCGATCATTCCGCCCGGAAACGCAAGCAGCGTCCCGAATCCAAGCATATTACGCAGCAAAGCAATCATAAAAGCAACGGCAGCTGCCGGCAGGGGTCCAAGAGTCACCGCTGCCAATACATTTACCGCATGCTGAATCGGATAGGCCTTGGCTATACCTGATGGAAACCAGAGCAAATGGGATCCCAGTGTCCCAATCGCCGTAAATAGTGCCATCGTAGTCAACAATCGGGTTCTGTTCATCTAAACCTCCTTTCTAAAAGGGCAGCCTGATTGCTTATCTGGATGAGAAGTATGTATACAAAAAAGCCGGATCCCCACAAAGGACCCGGCTTGGTTTAAGTATATGAATCGACATACTGTCAAATCCTACTTCCCTCCGCTGGCATTAACCAGATCAGGTCCATAAGAGTCGGAAAGCTATAAGCGCTTTCCTCTCAGCCCGCACATTCGGGGCACCCCTAGTAGTTACATAGATATTTAATTTGATAAGCTGTTTCAAGCTTAACAAATTATTCCCGCACTGTCATCATTCTTTTAGATTATATACTTTTTTTGATGCACTGGATTAAGCGCTCTTCAATTTCTGCAGCGAAGATTTGAACAGATTCGTCATTGATTAGCTCAATCATACTTGTCGGCTTAGGTATCCCAATTTTCGTTTTGCCCTTGTCTTCATAGACGACAATTTTACAAGGCAGGAAGTAGCCGGCCATTTTATTCTGTGTTAAAACGCGATGTGCTTCATTCGGATTACATACCTCTAACACATGGAATGCCTCGTTATATTCCAAGCCTTTTTCCTGCAGCTTCTCCTGAACATTAAACTGCCATAGAACTCCGAACTTTTCGTCCTTCAGACTTCCTTCCAGTGAGGATATCGCATCTTCAATTGATTTTTCGGTTTCAGCTGTGTAATCGAACATGACTGCATCTCCTTTAGTATGGCATATTAATTATGTACCCCTACAGGTATACCATTAAACACAGTCTCAACTGTCAACAACCCAGGATTTTTTTAAGAAAGTTTTATCGAATTAACCGCAGACCAGCAATATCCTTTAAACTCCCCACCCCCGCAAGAGAGAGGGACACTTTTGTTTCTTCTATAAAGTTGGCAAGCACTTTTTCAACTCCTTCCTGCCCGCCAATGGCCAAGCCGTACACATACGGCCGCCCCAGACAAACGGCGTCAGCTCCCAGTGCCAGAGCTTTAACCACATCTGAGCCTCGGCGAATGCCGCTGTCAAACAATACTGGAATCCTTCCTTTAACTTCCTTCGCAATCGGTTCAAGCGCATCAATCGCCGCAATCACTCCATCAAGCTGTCTGCCGCCATGATTGGAGACAATGATTCCGTCTATCCCTCTTTCAACTGCCAATCTGGCATCCTCAGGGTGGAGAATGCCCTTTAATAAAATGGGCAGGCTGGTTTTCTCTTTTAATCTGGCAATATGTTCCCAGCTTAATGTTGGATGATGAATATTATCAAGGATTCCCTGTACGACATCACCGTCCTGGAGAGAAGCCATAAAGACTGGATCGCTTTCATAGTTTGCTTTACCATAGCCAAGCTTTAACGGGGAAAAATTGTTTCTTAAATCGGCTTCCCTCCATCCCATCATCACCGTATCAACCGTTAACACAATTGCCTCATACCCCGCTTCCTCCGCACGGCGAACCATACTGAAAGATGCTTCTTCATAATTGGACCAATATAATTGGAACCATTTTGGACTCGAGCCTGTTGCCTTTGCGATTTCTTCAATGGAATAACCGGATACTGTGCTCTGGATAAAAGGAACTCCAAACGAAGCTGCTGCCCGTGCAGACGCCAGCTCTCCCTCATTATGTTCAAGCCGCTGCATCCCAATCGGTGCCAGGAAAACCGGGTAAGGATATGTTTTTCCAAATAATTTCACACTTATATCCGGCACTGAAACATCTCTCAGCATCCTCGGTACTATTGAGTATTTTGCAAAGGATTCGATATTCTTTTTCAGCGTTTCTTCCCCGCCGGCTCCTGATTGAACATAGCCAAATCCGCCTGCTCCCATTACTTTCTCTGCTTCTTCTTCCAGTTCCTTAAATGAAATAGGAAAGTTTTCTGCGAAACTAATATTCTCTACTTTTGCCATCACCCAGCCCGCCTTTTTTTGAATTTATTGAAAATAATATCACTTTTTTAGATTTTAAGAAACTATATAACAATTTTGGGGCCTCTTCTCTGCAAATTAGCAGGGATTTCACAAAAAATCGGGAATAACCATTTTAACTTAAAGAAATTGGAGTGTAGCATATGCTAATCAAACAGCCTTTTGATGAATTTCTGAAATTCCATTACGAAAGAATCAGTGATAGCAAAATGAAAGTCACTTTGCCCATCCAGCCGCTCTTTATTAACAGCGCCGGACTGGTGCATGGAGGGATCATTTCCACTCTTGCGGATGTAGCAATGGGGAATATTTTCGAGCCAGATGAAAATCAGAAGCAGTCTGTGGTGACCGCTGACTTGAAGGTCAGTTTCTTAAAGGGGGCGACAGGGGAATATCTAGTTGCCGATGCTCACCTTGTTAAAAGAGGACGGACACTCAGCCACACAGATTGCCTGATTTATAACGATCAGAATCAGGTGGTTGCCAAAGCATCCGGAATTTTCGCATCTATTTAGAGTGTTTAATCCTATCGTTGCCTGAATAGTTTCTCTGACAGCGATAGGAGGAACCATTTAGAGCTTACGGAAAATCCTAATAGCTTCTTTTCTTCTTTTATAAAAGTGAAAAACACTGTAAAATACTCCTATCGCCATTGAAACTACCAATAAAAGCTGTAAGCCAGATAAAGATAGTGCATTGGCGAATGAAAGAGAGTAAGCCAGCAGCAAGGAAGTTGCTATTTTGGATATAGAAGCAATCCCCAGGAACTTTTTAAATGAAACACCACCCATTCCTGCCCCAACACAAATGATCTCATCCGGCAATAACGGAATAACAAACAGCAGTACTAGTATGGAGTTTTCATTTCTCTCCATGTATTTTTGGTATTTGTCCAGATGCCGCTCCTTTATAAACCTCGATACAAGCTTTAATCCCCCTATCCTTGCAGTCCAGAACATAACAATAATCCCCAAAAGTGTACCTGTGAATCCAAGAAAGGCAGCGGCAGCAGGACCGAAAACAGCACTTCCTGCAGGCAGTGTGACGGCTTCAGGAAGCGGCAAAAGGATGGGCTGTAAAAAGCAAACCAGGAAAAATATGAGCTTTCCTTCCGCTTCATATTCCCTCAGTATACTCTCGAGCCCATAGGCATCAGTAAGAACGAGTATCTTGGTTAAATAAAAGGTAATAAAAACGATTAACAGCAGACTGAACATATAAATCAGTGCCAGTCTGCTGTATTTCAACCGGGATAACCTGCCTGCAGAAATAAAGTAAACATCCATCACTAATATGGCAGCCATGCCTGTAATATTAACCCATTTATAAGCAGGCAAAAGTGTCGGCATAAAATTAAACAATATATACAATGATATTAAAATGATAAGCCCATGCAAACTAACTTCCAATTTTTCATTCATACATTTTCCCCTTCTTGCTTTTCTTACCTATAGTTTAAAAAGAAATACAAGAAGGATTAAGCTCCCTCAGCATTAAAATAATCTAAGGCCAGAGACTTAGTTAAGAAAAGCGCAAGCGCCTTGTTCATGAAGGAACGCAGACTAAGATCGCCACGTCCTGTGGCAACGTCTGCATGACCCGCATCCTCCCAAAAGCTATCGCTTTCGGTCGTGCGATGTTTATGCTGACGAGGCCTTCCTTGTCCTGCGGGCCTCAAGCACAAGACGAGCCTTACGGAAAGGCGTCCTTTGCCTTTTTGGGAGGATCGGCTTGTGACCTCGAGGGGGTAGGCTCTGGAGATAAGACAATTATCGACGTTCAAAATTTTATACTTTCTTACCTTAGAAAAAAAGCAGGGATTATCCTGCTTTTTCTAATACTCTATCTCATCATAATCCTTAGGCTGCGGAACCGGCTGATCCCCCTTATATTTTCCAAACTCATTGACAAGCTCCCTCTCCTCTTTTGGACCTTGTGTCTGTTTCTTTTTTTGCTCATCTTTTCTAGACAACTCATTCGCTCCTTCCTTATGGTTCTTTAAATTAATATGTACTCATTACTTTTATTTCACGCATAACTTAGAAGGATTTTTCCTGAACTCTGTAAAATAGATAAAAAAAGAACAATTAGATGATAAATATAAGGAGATTCCCATGGTAAAATTAGAGCCTTTTACAGAAGAAGACTTCGATTTGCTCATCAGCTGGATCAGCACACCGGAATTAATGATTCAGTGGAGCGGTGCTCATTTCGAATTCCCGCTTGATCATGTGCAGCTTGCTAAGTATATAAGCTCTGCGAATCTGGATACCAGCTCGGATTATATATTCAAAGTTATGGCAAACGATGAAATCGTCGGTCATATTTCCCTAGGCAGAGTAGACCGTGTCAACGAAACTGCGAGGGTTGGCAAAGTTTTCATCCGCCCTGAAGCACGGGGGAAAGGGTATGCTTCAGAAATGATTCATCAAATCCTGAACTTAGCCTTCCAGAAGCTGAAATTAAATAGAATCAGTCTCGGAGTTTTCGATTTTAATTTGCCTGCTATTAAGATCTACAAGCAAGCAGGTTTCCAAAAAGAAGGGCTTCTCAGGCAGACCAATAAAGTTAAAAATGATTATTGGAGCTTAATAGAAATGGGCATCCTGAAAGAAGAATGGCAAGCTAGCTCCGGGCTCATGGGTATTCAATCAAACGTTTGATTGAAAGTGCTCATTAAAAAACAGGGCGGATAACCTCCGCCCTGCTTGATCAGCTTGCTTTTTCCTCTGCTGGCACTTCCTGTACTTCCTTGGAAAGAAACCATCCAGCTAATGCTATTCCAATTAAGACTACGTAGAAAGTAGCTTTCCATTCCGTCGACTTGGCAAATCCTTCAGGCAGGATCGCCAGCGCCGGATGGGACATTGTGTAGACAGCCAGTTTGACACCAACCCAGCCGACAATACCAAATGCTGCAACCTCAAGTCCAGGTCTCCTGTGAAGCAGATCCACAAATAGGTTAGCAGCAAAACGCATAATGATCAATCCGATCATACCGCCTGCAAAGATGACAAAGAACTTTCCGCCGTCAAGTCCGCCTACATGGCCAAGTCCTGAATCCGGAAGAGCCACAGCCAAGGCGACTGCTGCCAGAATAGAGTCTACAGCGAAAGCAATATCAGCAAGCTCTACTTTAAAAACCGTAAGCCAAAAGCCTGATTTCTTTTTTGATTTTGTAATCTCTGCTTCTTCCTCGCCTTTTTTCACAAGAAACTTTCTTAATATATGATTGGCCGCGATGAACAGAAGATACAGTGCTCCGATCGCTTGAACCTGCCATACGTCAACTAAATAAGAAATTGCAAATAACGATCCAAAGCGGAAAACAAACGCTCCAGCCAACCCGTAGAATAAAGCCTTCTTCCTCTGCTCCTCCGGAAGATGCTTAACCATAATCGCCAGGACCAGCGCGTTATCAGCAGCCAATAAACCCTCCAGCGCCACAAGCAGCAGCAGCACCCATCCATACTCAAGTATTAGTGATAATTCCATCTAAGCACCCTCCCTTATTTCACCTTTGTGTATTTTTCGTCTAAACGCTTTTCAATTTTCTCAAGCATTGCTTGATCTCTCAGCAGCTCTTCTTTGTTTTTCTTAATTAATTCAGCAAACGATATCTTAGCTTTTTTCATGTTGGTCTCCTTTCCTTCTATTAATTAAGTATTGAAAGCTTCGCACTGTTTCCCTGCAGTTATGTCGATTGAGGATTTTCATTGCCAAGCTATATCAGGCAATAAAAAAACCTCTACCAGCAAGCGGTAAAGGTTTTAAAAACAAAAAGACCTTTACCCGAAACAGGCAAAGGTCTTGCTAACAACGTTAAGGTTGCCAACAAAGCCGGGAGCTCTTAACTCCGAAATGACGACTCTGCTGTAAAAGCTACTCCCCTTTAGGAGAAACTATTCAACTATTTAAATAAATCATATTCTATTTTCATCAAAATGTCAATGCTTATGCAAATCGGTAATAAATTAAAATGAATGTCGCAAGGACGAAAATAAAGTTCAGGAATACAAACACAAATTGATCCGCCTTAGTTTTGTGCAGCTTGATCGGCGGGTTATAGAAAGACACCCCTTCAATGATGAAAATAATCAGCACAATATGAATCATAAAATGCCCGATCACTTCTGTCATGCCAAACAGCATTGTGGTAGTGATGAAAATAACTGTCACGACGAAGCCAACTACACGGTTAAGAATCCCTACTACAAGAAGGTAACCGACCACAAATTCAATGAATGCAGCCATAACAACGAATGCAGCAGGTGCAAATCCGAATGTAGGGACTCCATGATTGGCCACAATATCCAGTGACATGCTTGGATATACCCATTTTTCGACAGCCACCCAGCATAAAGATAAACCTGTGCCCAAATATAAGAATGGAAATCCAACCTTCTCGAGCTTCGTGCTGCCGACCATCAGGACTCCAATAATGGCAACATAATATCCATAATCAAGCATATGGAAAATGCCATTCTGCATGGTAACGTACACAAACAGCCCCAGTAAAATAACGGCCCCGGCCTTTGTTGAAATATGATGAGGAATTAGCAGAAAGCCAATCGCAGCCCACGTTAATATCATAGCAATCGTGCTTGTTAAATGAAATTCAGGCGCAAACAATGTTCCGTTCGTTACCTGGATTATTAACGCCGCAGCAGTTCCATACTTCAGGATATATCTGCTGTATTTGCGGAATCCTGAGAGCCAGTCATCAAGCTTTTTGACTTTGGCCCATTGTGAAGTCTTTGGGATAATCAATGTCAATAGCCCAAGGACAATCGCAGCCGCCAGGGCCAGTCCCATAAATAACGGTGAAAATATATTTTCAATGGTTTCCTTTTGAGGCGCCACATTCGTGAACCATTTCACATGTGCGCTTGTAAAAAAAGGTGTCATGACTAAGCCTATTATTAATAATAACTGAAATATTTTTTTCATGGTTTGTTATGCCTCCTTGATGGCATTTAAAATTATTTAAACAATATTAGTACAGTATTAATATAATATACTTCTTGTTCTTATGGATTATTCAAAAATGAACATTATGTGAAATTATTCACATGTTAGTGCACATAAAAATACAGGCTAATTTGCGCCTGTATTTTTATTCCCTACTTTTCTCTTTTCAGAGCTGAAAGTGCCGGCTTTTTCTCTTCTTTCATTCCCTCATCTGACACTATGTCTTTTGCCGCGCTTTTAAACTCAGTTAATGTCCGTCCAAACGCCCTCCCAATTTCGGGAAGCTTGGATGGCCCAAATATGATCAAGGCAATGACAAGAACAAGAATTAAGCCTGGAATGCCAATGTTAGAAATCATTTTCTCACCGCCCTTTTAATGTAATACCTTTTCGCGCTTTTTTTTAAGCTGCTTTTCATGTGCCCGATTATGGGCACGGTGGCGGTCTTCCTCAACCTCGGCAGATATTCGAACTCCCTGAGGGACAGCAGAAGCCGAAACCTGCTTCAATCCAGCCTGATCTTTTTCAAAAACAAATGATGCTCTTGTTGAAATATCCGCTCCAGGCTCTGTTACGGATGGAAGAACCCGGTAATCCGCACGCCATTGCTCTGGTGTTACCCGGCAGCGGACATAGCCCCTATAATTATTAAAGAACTTAATATGCGGATTCTCTGCAAGCGTCTTTTCCGTATCTGCTCTCACATCTGATCCGTTCCCTCCTGATGTGATAGAGGTTCCGACAAATTCGGCCCCAATCAGCTTTGCATTTGAATCATCATAGTCTGTTAGAATATTGGAAGCCCAGCTTGCATGAACATCTCCAGTCAGGACGATCAGATTTTCGATATTGTTTGAAGCTGCGAAATCAGCCAGGCGCTCCCTGGCAGCAGGGTATCCATCCCATGCATCCATGCTGAACTTTGGCGAAGCACTTGTCCCGAAATTTCTCTGGGCAAAGAACACCTGCTGCGCTAGTACATTCCATTGCGCATTGGAGCTGGCAAGATTGCTTTCAACCCATTGTTCCTGTTCATTCCCAAGGAGAGTCCGGGCTGGATCAAGCGACTCCGGTGTATGCTGCTTGCTGCCATCACCATTTGCCTGGTCATCCCGATATTGCCGGGAATCAAGCACAAGGAATGACGCCAGGCTGCCATAGCTGAACTCCCTATACAACTGCATACCATCACCATTTGGCATGGAAGATAACCGGAGTGGCATGTGCTCATAGTATGCCTGATAAGCTGCTGCCCTGCGTTTAATAAATGCTTCAGCTGACTGACCTTTTTCCGGAATCCCTCCTGCATAGTTATTTTCCACTTCGTGGTCATCCCAAGTGACCACCCAAGGGAAAGCAGCATGAGCTTCTCTAAGATGCTGATCAGATTTATACTGAGCATGGCGATTCCGATAATCTTCTAGAGAGATAATTTCCGGCCCGCTATGATGGCGGACATTTCCTGTTGGTGAAATATATTCATTTGGTCCATATTCATATATGTAGTCGCCAAGGTGAATAATAAAATCCAAATTTTCCTTTGCCATATGCTGATAGGCTGTAAAAAATCCATGTTCATACTGCTGACATGAAGCAAATGCAAATGATAATCCTGATACTTTGGCACCCGCAGGCGGAAGTGTCTTTGTTTTGCCGATTGGGCTAAGCTCATTGCCGCTTTTAAAACGATAATAATAAACAGTGTTTGGCATTAAGCCTTCTGCCTCCACATGCACAGAATGCGCCAATTCCGGCACTGCGATTTCAGTCCCGTGTTTAACAACTTTTCGGAAGTGTTCATCTGCAGCAAGTTCCCATTTGACCGGTACAGCATGATTTGGCATCCCGCCTCCATTAAGCGGATCTGGCGCTAGCCTTGTCCATAAAACCACACTGTCAGAAAGAGGATCTCCTGATGCGACACCGAGCGTAAAAGGGTATTTGCTGAACTTAGGAGCAGCATCAACCTTTAGATTACCCACCCCTAATGATTGCGCCATAGCCAGCGCCAGCGAAAAACCGGCTATTTTTCCTGCGCCAGATAGAAAGCTCCGGCGGTCAATGTCCCTTTTCAGATTTTCTTCATTAAAATTCCTGATTAAATCATCAATCGATCTCTCATTGTTCATTTTCTTCACCTCTTAATTCAATCTGGATTCACATTTGATTATAAGAGGCATTTTTTAAAGCAATATGAAGATGTGTAAAGGAGAATGACAATACCTCTGCCTATTTTATCAGGTCTTTTGTAAGGATTTGGTTATTCTTTCACCTGTAATCTAGGCTTGCAGCCAAAATACCTTTGTTCTCCTGTATCATTTGTCCCAGATATTTTTACAATATATACATAGAATATTAACGAATCCTGTCAAAATCTTTTAGTTTACTAATCTATAAATAGTGGTTATGATGATAGTTATAATCTTGAAAAGGGGTGAGGGAATGAGGAAACGCCAGGTAATGCCACTTTTACTGCTGTCTGTGTTTTTATCCTTTCTCATTACCCAATATCCTGGTGTTCATTATAATGACATTCCAATGGACCAAAGCAAAGCGGTAACAGTTTCGGACTTTACCGAGAGCTTCCTATTAAAAGATGATCCCAAAAAGCATATCTTCACTTTGGATATCATCTCTTTATCCATTACAATTCTGACAGTTATCCTTTTTGTATATAGTGCTCTGCACATTGCCCGCAGGAGAAAGATATTTTATACTCCAATTTTCTACGAGGCGAATTATGTCATTCAAGCTCCTTAATTGTCCAACCAAACAATTAAAGGAGGAAGACATAATGTGGATTAGATTTTTAATGATTGGGTTATTTTCATTAACAGCTTCCAGCCTGTTCTTTTATCAGGGTATGGAAATGTATCATGCTTTCACAGATTTCTTTAGACAAAAATGAGAAGTTGGCGCCCAGGGATTCCCTCCCGGGGCGTTTTTATTTCATAAAAAACCCGGCCTGTTTTATTCCCAGGCCGGGTTTCCTTTCTTACTGTGCTTTTGCATATTTATCGTCTATTTTTTTTTCAATCTTCTCAAGCTCAAGGCGATCTTTTAAAAGTTCTTCTCTATTAACTTTAATCATTTCAAGCATTGATAATTTTTTCTTTTTCATTTCTGCTCACCTTCTTTCATGATGTTGGTAACTTCTTGATGCAAGATCTTTATTGAAGCTCTTTTCGTATAATTGTTGTTTTTTTCCTTTCAATGTTGTCCGTTCATTTCTGCTCCAGGCTGCTCGCTTTCGCGGGGCGGACGTGGTCTCGCACCTACCGCTCCAATAAACTCAGTAAATAATATTTATTAAGCAACAAATCTTGTGAAAATTGAAAGTCCTCTTAAAAAACAATCGTCTTATTGCCATGCACTATGACTTTGTCTTCCACATGCCAGGCGACTGCCTGTGCGAGGACCTGCCTTTCCACATGCCTGCCGGCAATTTTGAGATCCTGTGCAGTGTGCCGGTGGTTAACCCGCTGGACATCCTGCTCAATGATCGGCCCTTCATCCAAATCATTTGTAACATAATGGGCAGTTGCCCCAATCAGCTTGACCCCGCGGTTAAACGCCCGTGCATAAGGATTGGCTCCCACGAAGGCCGGCAGAAAACTATGATGAATATTGATAATCCTGTTTGGATATTTGGAAATAAAGCTCGGTGAAAGAATCTGCATATATCTCGCAAGCACAATGAAATCCGCTTTTCCATCCAGCAGCTCTACTGCCTTTTGCTCAGCTTCCGCTTTATTGTCCGGCATAATCGGAACATGATGATATGGTATTCCGAAACCTTCTACCACTTCCCTCATGTCAGGATGATTGCTGATCACAAGGGGAATATCCACTTCAAGCTCCTTCGATTTCCAGCGCCACAGCAGCTCGAGCAGACAGTGATCCATTTTAGAAACAAATATGGCCATCCGCTTGCGCTCGCCTTTGCCGCTCAGCTTCCACTCCATTGAGTATTCCCTGGCCATTTCAGGCAGATCCTCTTTCAGTTTTGAGAAGGACTCATCAAAATGGTTCATATCGAATTCAATCCGCATGAAGAAGATGCCTGCCAGCGGATCGGTTGTGTGCTGGTCAAAATGGACAATATTCGCGTTATGCTCCAGCAGAAAGTTAGAAACTGTGGAAATGATGCCCGGTCTCTCTGGACAGGATATCAGCAACGTCGCCCGGTTTGCGTTAATATTCGTATTCATATAGATTCCTCCAACTGCCTTGCCATCCATATAAAAAGGACAGAAAAAAGGCGGCTTCTTTATCCCCCTTCTCTGTCCTTTTACCTGAGAGTTTGACCCCTTTGGTGTCGCAAAGTCCATGCGCGCTCTCCAGAGATGCGTCCGACTGAGGTTCTGTCTACCTGAGAGATTGGCTTCAAGGGTATTTTTGAAGCTTGCTCCTTCGGCTACTGTATGCTCTCTCCCGCAGCCGTCATCCGCTCGATATTTTTGTTATTTTCAGAATAATATATATTTTAACTTATGTCAATCGAACTAGGTTTCTTTCACAAAATTGCCACAATTTCAGCCTGGCTTTAAAGCTGATTTATTATGTGAAAAGAAAAGTAAAAAAGCTTGAAGACAACGTCTCCAAGCCTTTTTCTACACAGCTGCCTTTGGTTTTGGCTCCTTTTTCTGCCAGGCAATCGTGATAAACAATGTAACGATCAATAGGGCCAGACCGAGAACAAACGGATAGGTTATCCGCACATCGTAAAGTACGCCGGCAATCGTTGGCCCCAGAACGTTTCCAATGCTCATATAAGCATTGTTCATTCCCATCGCAAATCCCTGTTCGTTACCGGCCATTTTAGAGATTAACGTTGTTAACACCGGTCGAAGAATGGAAGTTGCAAGGAAAATGATCAGCGAAATAACGAAGAAAAGTGCATAGCTTCCTGCAAACAGTGAAACTAGGAATCCTGATGCTGCAACAGCCAAAAAGATATTCAATACCTTTCCTTCACCGAATTTATTAACCACACGATCGACTACAAATAATTGAACAATAACACTAATGACTCCTGTCGAAGTCACCATAATGGCAATTTCCTGCGGAGTAGCAGCAAATTCATTATCAAGGTAGAGCCCAAGAACTGACTCATACGCCATTAGTCCAAAGCTCATCACCAATGTAATGACAAGCGGAATAAAATAAGGCTTCTTAACGGACATGGCCAGTTTCTTGACCATCGGTTCCTCTTCAGGCATCTCTCCCGGCACTGTCTGCAATGTGCTGCTTTCCTCAAGGAGCACAACTGAAAAAATAACAGCCACTAGAGAAACAAGCGCGGAAATCAGAAATGGCATTTTTAGGCCGAAGTCTGCCAAAAATCCGCCAATTCCAGGCCCAACCACAATTCCAAGTGACATTGCAGCTGAGACAAGACCATTCCCTTTTGCACGCTGCTCCATGGTAGTAATATCAGCAATGTAAGCAAAAATAGCTGGAATCAGCAAGGCAGCTCCAATGCCTCCAATGACACGTGAAAAGTAAAGCAGCCAAATGGAATCTACTGCATAAAAGACAAGCATGGATAATGTCAAACCAGCTAACCCGTAAATAATCATCTTTCTGCGGCCGTACTGGTCAGCCCATTTTCCCGCGATAGGAGAAAAAATCAGCTGGGCACCCGCAAAAATGGCAATCATCAGGCCTGCTGCCGTTCCTCCCTGATTAATGGATTCCAAATAAGCCGGCAAAATCGGAATGATAATACCAAAGCTTCCGATTGCAATAAACATATTGATCATCAAAATGATCATCTTTTTCTTTTGATCTCCTGACAAAACGGATACCCCTCCTTCTATATGTGAAAAATTTACATTATTTTTTTCGGCACGCTAAATAGCTTATAATGAGACATGCTGCTTTGTCAAAGGAAAAAAAAGAGAAGCCTCAGCAAAGCTGAAGCCTCTTGTAGTTACCCTTTAAATTTGTTCGGGAATTGCTTCACAACCGCATCAGAAATGGCATCTGCCATCATAATAATATGCGACACTCCCTCATCAATCGAAACAATTCTTGCTTCCCAATCCTTAACAAGACTTGCTGTCAGATCATTTGTAACTAATTCCAAATGCTTATAAAGCAGTTTTTTCACATCTTCATTTTTCAGATTTGGATTGGCTCCGCTTAGAAAAGCAGCGATATCATCGGCATTGCGATACCATTCTTTGTTCAGCTGGTTCACCTTTGCACCTTGACCGCTCTTGGCAGCCTCCACGATATCACCCGCAATGACAATATGCTCTTTAAGCAGTTCTGTCAGCTTAGCTCCTGCAGCTTCTCCGAAATAAGGCTTAATGGAATTCCCTATGTCCTCCTGATTTTTAAGCAGGCGTGCCAATACCTGCTTCTGATCCTCCGCCCCTGCAGTTGTGGCACTTGTAATATAGTTGCTTGTCCATAATACATGGTCGATCCATAGTCTGCGGAATTCGTTTTCAAACTTAACCTCTGATTGAGTAAGACACGGTTTTTGTGCAGCTGCACTGCCCGGAGCTGCCAGCATATTCAGCGGCATGAGCAGCATTATTCCTATGATCAGTAATTTCTTCATATCCTTTTCTCCTTCCTAATTGAAAAAGTTTCCTTCTTATTTTGATTATCCTAAGATTTTTCATTCAAAAAAAATAAAGCTCGAGGCTAATGCCCCAAGCTTTTTCAATCAAACGTTTGATTGATTGCATATAAAGCCAATTTACTTGGCTCTTTTCGTATAAACATATTTACCTTCGCATAAATGATTACACTACTGCCACCGCAGCAAAAAACTCATTATAAAGCGCCTGTACCGCACGTACCTCATCCGCTGCCTGTACGCCAAACATCATGCTCACTTCAGAGGAGCCCTGATTGATCATTTCCATATTGACTTTCGCTTTAGCGAGGGCTTTGGAGGCACGGGCCATTGTTCCGATGTTCTGGCGCATCCCCTCTCCAACCACCATAATGAGAGAAAGACTGTGCTGGATTTTCACTTCATCCGCTTGAAGTTCATGCTGTATGCGGCTCAAAATTTCTTCCTCCATCCCATCAGTAAATTGGTTTTCCCGCAGGATAATGGAAATGTCATCAATTCCTGATGGTGTATGCTCATAGCTGAGGCCATTCTCTTCCAAAATGGTCAGCAGCCTCCTCCCAAAGCCGACTTCCCTGTTCATTAAGTATTTGCCGACATAGATGCTGCAGAATCCCTGATCACTGGCAATCCCGATCACAGGTCCGTTTGTGTTATCCCGCTCGTTCACAATTCTTGTGCCGGGAGCAGACGGATTATTCGTATTTTTTATCTGCACAGGAATTCCGGCCCGAAATGCCGGTACAAGCGCTTCATCATGCAGGACAGTAAAGCCTGCATAGGAAAGCTCCCGCATTTCCCGGTATGTCAGCTCTTTGATTTCTTTAGGGCTTTCTACAATAAAGGGATTTACCGAATAGACCGCATCCACATCTGTAAAGTTTTCATATAAATCCGCCTTGGCTGCACCGGCCAAGATGGAGCCTGTCACATCCGATCCGCTTCTTGAAAATGTGAAGACCTGGCCATCCCTGCTATATCCAAAGAAACCCGGAAAGATGATGATCCCGTCCTGCTCCCTTAATGCAAGCAGCTTGTCATATGCTTCAGGGAGCACCTGAGCGTTGCCGGGCTCCGGACTGACAAGCAATCCCGCTTCCTTCGGGCTTACATATCTTGCTTCTATTCCCTGCTGCTGAAAATAGGCTGCTACAAGCTTAGCGTTGTTATCTTCACCGCTTGCTTTGATCAAATCCAGGAAAGCTTCAGGATTATGCGTATCACTGGAAAGCCTCGTAAAAAGATCCTCCCTGATGATATCTTTAATTTCCGGACCAAGCTCTAATTCATCAGCGATTTGGCCATACCTATCCAATACAGCTTCAGCCAAATCATCTGCTGCTTCCCCCAGAATCCGTTTCTCTGCACATGCGATTAATAAATCAGTAACCTTGTCATCCTCTGAAAATCGCTTTCCAGGAGCCGAGACAACAATGATCTTTCGCTCTGGATCAGCATTTACAATATTGAATACCTTCTCGATTTGCTTTCCTGATGCTAAAGATGATCCTCCGAACTTCACCACTTTCATCCTGACATCTCCCAATCTCTGAAAATTTAATCTTTATTTTACTCTTATCCTCACAGAAATCAAGAGGTAATTCCACCATGAAAACACAAATGTTCATCATAAAAATACATAAAAATATCCAGATATAATATTATTACTTGATTTCTATGAATACACCGTTAAATAATATTATTTTAAGAAAATAAAGGAAAACGCTTACAATTATTATTTATTTTTTGGATGAAATAAAGCCAAAAATGATGAAATTAGTGGTTTTCACTCTCCCGCAATAGGGTATATGTTAAGGATATTTATATAAAGAATTAAATCGTAAAACACGGGAAGGGAAAAAGTCTATGGGAATCCTAGTTGTGGACGATAATCAAGCCAACTTATTTGTTATTCAACATATATTAAAACGCGCCGGGTATAAAGACCATTTAACGTTTTCTTCTGCAAAGGATATGTTTCAGCATCTTCAGGGATATTCACCTTTTTCAGCCGAGATAAAAGCAGACGTTATCCTGATGGATATTATGATGCCGGAGATGGATGGAATTGAAGCATGCCGCCGGCTTCAGCAGATTCCCCATTTGAAGGATATCCCGGTGATTTTTGTAACTGCATTGGAGGACTCAAATAAAGTTGCAGAAGCTCTTGATGCGGGCGGGACCGATTATGTAATGAAGCCCATTAATAAGACGGAACTTCTTGCCCGCATTCGCGCTGCCTTAAGGCTTAAATATGAGAAGGACTGGCATAAGGAGCAGGAAAATAAAATCAGGAATGAATTGGATTTATCCATGCAGGTACAAACCAGCATGCTGAGCGAACCGATTTATCATGAACATACACTTTTAAAGGCTTCCTACCTGCCAGCCAACAAACTTGCAGGAGATATGTATTACTGGCACCAGATAGATGAACATCGCTATGCTGCCATACAGCTGGATATGATGGGCCACGGAATTTCAGCTTCTCTTGTATGCATGTTTATCTCTTCTGTTCTCAGAGATGCCATCAGAACATGCAGTGATCCTGAATACGTCATGAACGAACTAAATCGGTGGATGAATTCCCTAAACCAGCGCAATCAGCGAATTCCATATTATTTTACAGCTATTTACCTCGTTCTAAATAAAAAAGACAAAACAATCGAGTATGTAAACGCCGGACATCCAGCCGGATATGCACTTGTAGACAAAGATGAAATGTTCAGCTTATCAAGCAATATGTGTGCAGTGGGTTTTTTCGAAGATATTACGATACAAAAAGAAACTATTCCCTATACAGAGTCCATTCAGCTGCTCTTGTTTACAGACGGGGTGGAAGAAGCGGCAGAGCAGAATAATCTCAATCCATGTGAGTATCTTCAGCGCTTCGCATCCTTTTACTGGAATGCAGCCAGAACAGCAGAGCCAATCGATATGATACTGACTAAGCAGCAGCAGGCAAGCGCTGATGATGATATGTGTATTGTTCTTATTCAGGCAGATTAGGATGAATACATAATATTTCTTACATAAAAACAGAGTGCAGTCCCTCCAAAATAGGGACCGCACTCTGTTTTTATTTTACATGAGAAACCTTCCTGAAAATCTTTTCCTGCAGGTTGATTTCTTCGAATACAGGGTATTCCATCCGCAGCGCTTCCTTGCTGCCAAGCCCCAGAAACCCTCCCATGCTGAGGCTTTCATTAAAAAGATTAAAAACGTGGGTTTGCAGGTCTGTATTAAAATAGATCATCACATTGCGGCACATAATCACATGAAACTCATTAAAGGAGCCATCAGTCACCAGATTATGCTGGGCAAAAACCATTCGTTCAAGCAGGGATGCATTCAGATAAGCTGCTTCACAATCGGTTGTGTAGTATTCAGAGAAGGATTTTTTTCCGCCGGCCATAATGTAATTCTTTGTATACAACTGCATTTTTTGCAGAGGGATTATTCCGCTCTCTGCCTTTTTTAGCACCTTTTCATTGATGTCTGTGGCGTAAATCTTCGTTCGTTCCCCCAGCCCCTCTTCTTCCATCAAAATAGACATGGAGTAGGCTTCTTCCCCAGTCGAACAGCCTGCATGCCAAATTCTGATCTGCGGCAATTCTCTGAGCATCGGGACAACCTCATTTCGAAAAGCCTTAAAAAATGAAGGGTCCCGGAACATTTCTGTCACATTGATTGAAAAATCGCTCAGTACCTTTTGCAGATACCCCTCTTCATGTATAACCTTTTCCGTGAGGCTTGTTATGCTGGGAAGCCGATCCCTGCTTAAGCGATTTTGGATTCTCCTGGCAATTGACGAGCGCATATATTGCCGGAAATCATATCCGGATAAACTATATATAGCCTTTAAAAGCAATTCTATTTCTAATTCTTCCTTTTTCAATTCTTTCATTCCTCAACTTTCGAGAATAAAATGATGTTGACGGTGTCCGGATGTTGTCCGGACTCCTCTCTGCCATCTATGAAAGCCATACTCTCATAACAGACAGAAGCTGGTCCAGTTTTAAAGGCTTGCTGATATAATCCGTTGCACCCGCTTCCATGCATTTTTCCCTATCGCCTTTCATTGCCTTGGCAGTAAGGGCAATGATTGGAACATCCTGGTGCCTGTCCAGCCCGCGGAGCCTCTTCATGGTTTCATAACCATCCATAACCGGCATCATAATATCCATCAGAACAATATCGATCTGATCTGTACCCATTATCAAATCGAGGCACTGCATCCCGTTTTCTGCTGTAAGGACATTCATGCCTTCTTTTTTCAAAGCATTTTTCAGCGCATAAATATTTCTGTGGTCATCATCTACGACAATGACTGTTTTGTCTTTAAGCTCCGTACCTGTCTGCTGATGCTCTGCTTCCGTATCTTCTTTAGCATCTTGTGCTTCAGTTGCCTCAGACACTTCTGTGACAGGCTCAACGGTTACAGCAGCTTCTTCGAAAGCAAGCGAACCGGCCTTTATTTCAGGCATTCCGTTTGGAAGATTCGGGATAACGAGTGTAAACCGGCTTCCTTTTCCTTCTTCACTCTCCACTTTGCAGATACCGCCGAGCAGCTGGGCAAATTCCTTGGAGATGGACAATCCCAGGCCCGTTCCGCCATATTTCCTCATCGTGGCTCCATCAGCCTGCTGGAAGGCTTCAAAAATCAGCTCCTGCTTCTCGGACGGAATGCCAATACCTGTGTCGAGCACTGTTATTTTCAGCCAGTCATTTGTATAGCTGGATAACGGCAAGCCAAAGAAATCGCCTTTTGAAGCTTTTTCAAACGTGACTGCTACTGAACCTTCTTCCGTAAACTTAAATGCATTTGAAAGGAGGTTTTTCACAATTTGCTGAAGACGCTGCTCATCGGTATTGAATACAGAAGGAACTTCTTCCGAAGAGCTTACAGTAAATTCAAGATTTTTATGCCTTGCCACCTGTGTAAAATGCTGTTTCAGACGCTGCGACATTTCTCCCATATTGACTTCCTCAAAGCTGATTTCCAGTTTCCCTACCTCTACTTTTGAAAGGTCGAGAATATCGTTAATGAGGGCAAGCAAATCCTGCCCAGATGTATGTATAACCTTGGAAAACTCTTTCTGCTCCTCAGTAAGGATTTGATCCGGGTCTTCTGCCAGCATTTCTGATAAAAGCAGGATGCTGTTAAGCGGTGTGCGCAGCTCGTGGGACATATTTGCCAGGAACTCTGATTTGTATTTTGAGCTTAGACCCAGCTGTTTTGCTCTTTCCTCCAGTTCTTCCTTGGCAGCCTGAAGTTCTTCGGATTTCATTTCAGCATCTCTTGAGCGCTCTTCAAGCTGCTCATTAATCATACGCAGCTCTTCGGATTGACTCTGCATTTCTTCAGATTGCGCCTGCAGCTCCTCAGACTGGGATTGCAGCTCTTCAGCCTGTGCCTGCAGTTCCTCTGTCTGTGCCTGGGATTCGGCCAGTAAGCGTTCAATCTCCATTCTTCCAGAAATATTCGTAATGGCTATTCCTAATGTTTCTATTACTTTTTCCAATAGTTTGATCTGAGCTTCAGTGAACGGCCTCAAACTCGCCAATTCCAATACTGCCACTACCTCGTCCTTTAGCATAACGGGAGCCATCATGATGCTTTTCGGCCTGACATCTCCCAAACCAGTTGATAAGACTTTGTAATCCTCAGGAACATCCTCAAGGAACATTGTTTTCTTATCCCTGACGGTTTGCCCTGCTAAACCTTCCCCCTCATAGAAAAAGTCTCTTCCTGCATCATCCGCTCCATCTGCATAAGCAGCCTGCTTCTTAAATACAGGTTTGCTTCCGCTGTCATCTTTCACATAAATGACTCCAAGATCAGCACTGGCAGCAGGTGCCAGCCTTGATATAAAATCATCTGCCAAATTGGCTATAGTCACATGCTGGCTATAGATGCTTACTAATGCAGCAGACTGGCTTTGGATCCAGTTTTGCTCACTGATTTCTGCCGAATAGCGCTGTTCTTTCACGTAATAATTCTCAAGGGAATCAGCCATAGAATTAAAAGCTTTCGCAATATTGCCAATTTCGTCATTGGATTCGACATCCAGCCTTGAAATGGAAGAAAGATCCTGATAATCAATATCCTTAATCCCTTTTGTAATTAAGCTGATGGTTCTGCCTGTGCTTCTGATCACCCAAACCGTCACTCCAACGATTAAAACAATTGCTATTGCAACCGCAGCAACCAAAATTGATACTAACTGGCTATACGTGTCATTTGCACCTTTCAGCGATTCCGCCATAAGGGATTCCTGATACTCTTTAAATTCAGCCAGCTTGTTCAGCAGTGCGTTTCGGTTTTCTCTCTCACTTCTGTATAGCGCTTCCAAAGAGTCCATATCACCATTACTCATTAATCCAATAAAGCTGTTTTGCATCTGGGCATATGATTCATATGCCTGCTCCACTTCTTTTAAAAGCAATTTGGATTTTTGTCTATTTAATTCTTGTTCTAATTTAAATATTCGGGTTTGTATCCCCTCATGGTTAGCTTTCACCAATTCAGCCGTCATGGCTGAATCGCTTGAGTCTTTATCGGTGAGCACACTTAGCAGCTGCTGGTCTGTCTGGTAAAATAGCTGTCTGATCTCTGTAGCCTGATTTACCTTATAGTATCGATCCTCCACAATTTCCAGCATGTTTGCTTTCATTCCGTTTACCATAGACAGAATGACAAACATTAGAATAAACAAAAAAAATACGGTTAAGCCCAATCCCATCATTTGCTTTCTTTTAAAGCTCACCTGTTCTCTCCTTCTTTCCCCCGATTTTTTCTTCATCATTTTTCTTTGCATGTTCATGCTTTATGAGATTAAGGTTTTAATAGACCAGCTTCTTTACCCTTATATGTTAGAGGTCAAACCTGTATTTCGCCTTTTTTATATAAATTATTGCTTTTAGCCTAAGTATTCAGCCCGTTGATTTCCGCTGCAGGCACTTAGCAAACCGCGGGGCGGGCGGTGAGCCTTCTCGACGCTGTGCGTCTGCGGGTTCTCACCTTTCCCGCTACTTCGCAGGACTTTGAAACAACGCACGAAGAAAATGCGATAGTATTATCGAGGATCTCGCACCTTCCGCTCCAATCAACACAGTGAAAAAAATAAGTTTTAAACATAAAAAAAGAGGAAGGATTACTCCTTCCCAATGTTTAACGATATTCCTTAACTCTTTCCCCTGCTGAAGTCATCCATTCAAACTGGCGGAGCTTCAGGTCAAATAGTGTCAGAGGATCCTGGTAAATCTCAGGATTTTTGCGCATATCGCTTAATGCTTCTTTATTTTCTGCAATGTTTGTATATGTCTCTTCAACTGTATGATTCAATACGTCAAAAGGATTTCTGAAGAACATCTTAATATCCCGCTCAAGCGATTTCTCGAAGAGTTCGAATTGCTGCATGAATTTATCGGTGATGAATTCTGCGATTTCGCTATAGTCTTCATGCTCAATGAACTGTTTATATTTATTATGGAGCATGGTTTTATTCTGCTGAATCGCCCCAAGCAGTTTTCCTGCACTCTTGAGCAGGAACTGCGATGGCGAAAAGCGGTTTAGAATATTGGCCTTTTCAAGCTGAACACTCCCGCGCGTCATCCGGTCAGCGTCGCGGCGCCAGTCATCCAGGACTCTGAAATCGCAGTCCAGCGCGATTTTCTCCTCGCCGTATAGCTCATTGAAGCCTTGGCTCATTTCATCCAAATATGCCTGGCTGCTTCTGAACTCTCCTTCACTTTCCGCAATCCAATCCTGGATGGAAACATGAAACTCCGGCAAAACCGTATCTTCAATATATTGATGTACCCGATTATTCATTTCATCATTAAGCTCAGTATGGATTTTTCCAAAATCACTGTCTTCAGTCACCATTTCTGAACAATTCCGAAGCAGTTCCGGAATCTGCTTCTCAAGATCCGCTCTCATTTCATCTTTAATCTTGCTGTACGATTTTTTAATCGTCCGGACCTTCTCTTCTTCCATATCCATCAGCTGATTCTTGGCACCCTTTATTTTTGTCACCATCTCTTCATTCCATTTAATCGTATCAATCAAGCTGTTTTCCATCTCAACACGTTTTTCAAGCAGGAATTTGATGGATTTTTTTATATAGTAAAGAACCTTAGCTGTACGCTCTTCTTTACGGTTCCGTCCATCGATCATCGACTTGATAAAGACGGCTAAATCATTGAGCTGGCTTTCACTTTCATAATAGGCGGAGAAAGCAAACACCTTTGCTTTCGGGAAATAGGTATAAACACGGGACTGAGTTTCGTCAAGAAGCTCAATGGCATCCTGGCTGTCCGGAATCCGATCCATTTTACTGAGAAGGAAATGTATAGGCAGTTCCGGAGCCTGCTCTCGCATTCTTACAGCGAGATCCAGCTCTTTATCTGTCAAAGGGGAATCCGCATTCAGGACAAATAGCATGCTGTCAGCGAAATGGAGGTATTGGAACACACCATTTCTGAACTTGCTCTGCCCCGCAAGACCCGGCGTATCTATGACAGCGAGTCTATTATTCTGTAAAAAGCTGAATGGCATCTTGCAGCGTATGAGCGTCTGCTGGCTTTTCTCTGCACTTTGCCTAAAATCCTCAAGATCAGAAATGCTTCTGACTTCCTCGTCCGTAATAGCATGGATTTCCGCTTCATCACTATCCTTGAACAGCACTGAAGCAGAGGTTGAATCCCCCATCAGCTCTTCACCGAGAAGAGTGTTCACAAACGAGGATTTTCCATTTGATGATGCACCGGCAATCAGCAAGTGGCCGGAATCCAAATCAAGGAGCTCACGGACCATCCATTCAAATCGCTCACCCATCAGGACACCTTTTTCCTTTGCCCATTTCATGATATTTTCGAAAAGCTTAAAGCTTTCCTCCAGACCTTCCTGATAACGGACAGAACGGTTCACAAGGCTTTCTGCTTCACTGACAGCAGAAGAATCAATATTGGATGGAAATATTTCGCTCCATGCCAGCACTGCCGATGCCGACACAAGATAATGAGAAGGAGCAGCTATTTTCACCCAATTCGTTATGTGATTGGGAATCAGATGGGATAAGTCCCGAATTAAATGCTTCCCGCTGATCATCTCAAGATAAGTATCTTTATAAAGCTCCGAAAGCACGCTCCATGTATGTGAGCGTCCCGGCTCCATATTCAGGAGAAGATGATTATATTCTTTCAGCCATGAGAAATACAGATCTGATGTCCTGTAGCTGTCCCACAGAGCGGCTGATAAACCTTCAAAGTGAGCCTGATCTGCACGGTATAGCACCGAAAGCGCCTCACTGAAATAGTTGGGCTCCATTTTTGCTGTCCGCCCCTGTTCCACATACGAATGAAGAACTTCAAACCAGGATAGTGATTCTGTCCTGATTGCTTCATTGACAGCCAGCTCCACTGCATTTCCCCAATCGCTGTGTTCTTCAAAGAATCCGCGTGCCAGATCGGTCACATCCGGATAATCCGGATTTAGCCGGACCGCCTCTTTAATGGATTCAACAGCCAATTCAAGCTTGCCGCGCTGTATGTAAAGTGAAAACAGCTGGAGGAGCACCTCGGTCTTTAACACCTCTGAATCCGTTTCAATCGATTTATAAAAGTCCTCTGCATTTGAAAGCAGATCTAATTCAAAATAGGCATCAGCCATATTTTTCTGAGCCCACGGCCCCAATTCATTCGGAATGCTTTCCCATTTAAAAATGGCCGCTTCATAATCCTTGTTAAGGAAATAGACTTCACCCTGGGCGAAGCGGATATTAGTTAAATCAGGCACCTCATTCTGCTGCTCAGCCACATACAGTTCACCCAAAACCCTGATCGGATGCACATTTTCATTAGATTCCATGAAGGTCTTATAAAAGGTTTTGCTGATTAGCTGCTTCTCTAAAGTCATCTTGATCCCCCGCAGTGCTATTTTTAAAAGTGCGCCTAAAGACGGCGTCTTTTAAAAGAATTTTATTGATCCAGCCTGCTGATTTCCTAATTTCATAGGGCTTATCAGTGGCTTTATAAGAAAAGCGGAAGGCGCCAGCCTATCGGCGACAAGCATAAGACGAGCCGGCTGAAAGGTTGTTCTTTAACCTTTTGGACGGATTGAAATAAATGTTGAGGCGACTGCCCAGGGACGACTAGCATAAGACGATCCCTGTAAGAAG
>NZ_NPDG01000122.1:0-1527 GCF_002272225.1 Bacillus sp. 7894-2 | reverse complement strand
AATCTAACTTCAGAATTTACCTTCTTATCTTTTAAAAAAACGCATAATACGCCAATTTTCATCCTTTATCCTTATATTGTAGCAAAAATTTTTCTGCAAAAAATTTCATTTCTCTATCATTTTTGAAACATTGCTGTATTCCTGTGTAATATTTTTAATAGTTAGAATCAGCTTCACTCTTTTAATACCACCTCAAATCAAAATAAAAACTGGCAGACAGAAATATATATTCCTGCCTGCCAGTTTTCATTCTTCATTATGAGGCCTGCTGCGGCCGGGCGGCCCGGCGCCGTTTCCCATAGATGACTGTAACAGCCATGCCCAGAATCAGGAACACACTTGATATTTGGAAGAGCGCCGCCGTTTCCACAAACTGTGCAAGCACCCCAAATACAAGCCCGCTTAGTCCAATGCCAAGGTCGATGGAGGAGAAGAACATTCCATTTGCCACACCGCGCCGGTTGGATGGTGTCATGGATAACGTCCAGGACTGCAGAGTAGGAATCAATGAGCCAAAGCCAATTCCAAACAAGATTCCGCTAATGATAATAAACACATTCGAATGAGCGAAGGAAAGTACCCACATTCCTATGAAAGTCAGGAACGTGCACAGCAGCACGAGCTCCATCGGCCCCCGCTGGTCAAACCACTTTCCGGCAACCGGCCTTGATAGCGATGCCATAATCGCATTAAACAGGTAGAATAGGAATATTTGATCAATGCCCCGCTCTTCGCCAAAAATAACGATGAACGTTACGATGGAGCCATATCCAAAGGTCACAAGTATTGTGATGAACGCAGGAAACCAGCTGGATTTTTCAACTAAAGAGCCCAGATAAGAGAATTTAAGATCTTCTTTCCTTGTTTTCATAACAGCCTCAGGCGTTTCGTAGCGGACAATGGCCAGGAGCACAATGGCAATCACCCCTAGTACGCTTGAGATATAAATAAGATTTGTAAAGGAAGTAATCTGATATAGATAGATTCCAAGACTTGGAGCAATGATCATTCCAATCGTAACGCTCAGGCCATAGTAACCCATTCCCTCTCCGAGCCTGGAATTAGGCACTACATCTACAGCCGCTGTCCCATTCACAGTAGTTGACCAGCCCCATGCAAGGCCATGAATGAATCGGAACAACAGAAAAATCATCACCACGCTTGAAAGCGGATAAATAATGGTTATTGCCAAAAGCGCTGCTGCACCAATCAGTACCAGCTGCTTTCTTGCTTTATATTCCAGCATGAACCCGATGAAAGGCCTGCTCAAAACGGCTCCAATCGAAAACAGTGCCGTTACCAGCCCAATTTCAAGACCAGTCGCCCCAATGGACTTTATATATGGAGGCAATGTTGGAATCAGCATCTGAAACGACATAAAAACAAACAAATTCCCAACCATCAGCATAATGAAAGACTTTGTCCATAAAGTCTCTTTTGCAGCCTTTTCCAAGTGCATCCCCCTTTCATCTATTAAAGAAAATGATTAAGTGAAACTTCAATCATTGGGGGTTTTCCTTATCCCCC
>NZ_NPDG01000121.1:0-40383 GCF_002272225.1 Bacillus sp. 7894-2 | reverse complement strand
AATTATTTCGCATCACTAAATGCTACCATAACTGGCTGCAAAAAGGAACGGGAATTTGCATCAGATCAAGGCATACAAAAACTATTGGGACAATGAAAATATCCTATTAAAGTCCAAAAAAAAGGAGCCTGGGTAAGCTCCCCTCATCACCCCTGAAGGCTGCTTGTTTCCAGTGCCCGCTGCAGAAAATGCAGTGTTCTATCTATAATGATATCCTGATCGTTATCCAGCGTTGCTACATGATAGCTGTTGTCCAGGGTGACTAATTCCTTGGCAGCTGATTTAATGCCGCTGTATATTTCCTGTGAATTGGAAGGAGGAACTACATGATCTTCTTTTGAGACAAAAATCAGCGCAGGACAAGTCACTTTCCCTAAATCGGCTTTCACCTTCTTCATTAGTTCCGTTATTTGACCAAGCGATTTTACCGGTGTCTTTTCATAGGCAAGCTCTTTTATATCAGGGTTTTTTATGTCTGAACCAATTGCATCAAGAAAACGGACATCCTCCAGGCTGGCTGCTGCCGCCATATCAGGAATCTCAACTGCTGCATTAATCGGGATAATCCCCTTAATCTCCGGATATTTCTCGGCCATATACAATGTCAGGGTGCCGCCCATTGACAGACCTGTAACGAATATCGTACTGCAGCGCTCTTTCAGCCACCGATAACCTTCTTCAACAGAATGAATCCAGTCCTGATAGGTCGTTGTTTCCATTTCTTCATAATGAGTGCCATGTCCCCTCAGGCGTGGACCGCAGACCGTATATCCAGCATTTGCATAAGCTTCCCCTATCGGACGCATACTTTGAGTTGAACCGGTAAAGCCATGAGAAACCAGAATCCCAACCTCATTTCCTTCAAAATAAAAAGGTTCTGCTCCTTCTAAAACCGGATACTTTACAGACATGTTCCTTCCTCCATTCAATAGATTATTTCCTCTAAAGAGATATTCTTTTCACCTCCCTTTATCCCTCCTCGTCTGAAAGTATTTAACATTTTTGTAAAACTTCGCATCCAGCATTGAGAAAACCTTTTTTTCCACCATCGCCTTGTTTATAATAGAAAGAATGAATAAAGAAGTATTGCCTAATAAACGACAGCAACACAGCTAAGGGAAGTTTCGCTTTATTTTCCTTCCCGATATAATTAAAATAAGTACTAACTACATAAACAGAAAGGCTGATACCGGTTTGGAAAACAATTCAAATTTTATACGAACGATTATTAAAGAGGATCTGGAGTCGGGAAAGCGTAAAGAGGTCATTACCCGTTTCCCGCCTGAGCCGAACGGTTATCTTCATATCGGACATGCCAAATCGATTGTCATCAACTTCGGCCTGGCAGACGACTTTAACGGCAAGACGAATCTTCGATTTGATGACACGAACCCGCTAAAGGAAGATCAGGAATATGTGGATGCCATTAAAGAAGATGTTACATGGCTTGGCTACGAGTGGGAGGAGCTTCATTTTGCTTCAAATTACTTCGAAGAAATGTATAACCGCGCTGTTCTTTTAATTAAGAAAGGAAAAGCTTATGTGGATGATTTAAGCCAGGAAGAGATCCGACAATACCGCGGAACACTGACAGAGCCTGGAAAAGAAAGTCCATACCGCAGCCGTTCAGCAGAAGAGAATCTGGATTTATTTGAACGCATGCGCAAAGGCGAATTCGAAAACGGAGCAAAGGTTCTTAGAGCGAAGATTGACATGTCTTCACCGAACGTAAACTTGCGTGATCCGGTTATCTACCGTGTTTCACATGCAACTCACCATAATACAGGTGATACATGGTGCATCTACCCGATGTATGCTTTTGCCCACCCGCTTGAAGATGCAATTGAAGGGGTTACCCATTCCTTATGCACAACTGAATTTGAAGACCAGCGTCCGCTATATAACTGGGTTGTCTCAGAGTGTGAAATGGAAAGCACACCACAGCAAATCGAGTTTGGCCGCCTGAATATTACTAATACAGTAATGAGTAAAAGAAAATTAAAGCAGCTTGTAGAAGAAAATTATGTTGATGGCTGGGATGACCCGCGGATGCCGACGATTTCCGGTTTAAGACGCAAGGGCTACACTCCGGAAGCAATCCGCGAGTTCGTAAAAGAAACGGGTGTTTCAAAAGGCTCAGGTGTAGTGGATGAAGCGATGCTTGAGCATTTTGTGCGCGAAGACCTGAAAATGAAGGCTCCCCGCACAATGGGTGTACTTCGTCCGTTAAAGGTTGTAATTACGAACTACCCGGAAGATCAGACTGAAATGCTTGATGCAGAAATCAATCCGGAGAACCCGGAAATGGGCATGCGCCAAATTCCATTCTCAAGGGAGATTTATGTAGAGCAGGACGACTTCATGGAAGATCCGCCGAAAAAATATTTCCGCCTCTTCCCTGGCAATGAAGTCCGCTTAAAGCATGCTTATTTCATCAAGTGCAACGATGTCATTAAGGATGAGAATGGCAATGTTGTGGAGCTTCATTGCACATATGACCCTGAAACAAAGAGCGGATCAGGCTTTACCGGCCGAAAGGTAAAGGGGACGCTTCACTGGCTGGATGCCAAGAGTGCCATTCCGGCTGAATTCCGTTTGTACGAGCCATTGATTCTTGACGAAGATGCCGATCGGAATGCTGAGGCAGATACGGATGAGGCTCTTGAAAACGAAGCAGAAGGCAAAACGTTCCTTGACTACGTGAATCCGAATTCGCTTGAAATTGTTCATGGTTTCATCGAGCCAAATATGAAGGATGTAAAAGCCCAGGATAAGTTCCAATTCTTCCGCCATGGCTATTTCAATGCAGACCCAAAATATACGACAGCAGAAAAACCTGTCTTTAACAGGATTGTTTCACTGAAGAGTTCATTTAAATTGAAATAGGCAATAAGCTTGAGGGATTCTTTCCTCAGGCTTTTTTACCCGTAAAACGATTCATAAACTGCCTTTCCGCAGGAAAGTATGGTAAGGTTTTAAAAGTAAGCATTTACATAAGGAGGAATAGATTATGTCAAATCAGCACGACCCAAATACATTACCGCCGAAAACATGTTCAGTAGACCGCATGGTTACCGTTAAAGAGGATGTTGAAAAGGTTCTTGCAGGAAAGAAAACAGCTACACGCCGCAATGGCCGCTATGCTGATGTGGGAGAAATCATGACACTTGAGGGACAGGACTTTGTTGTAGATAAAGTTTATTCACAATCCCTTGGTGAGTTAACAGACGAGCATGCCCGCCAGGAAGGCTTCGAAAATTTGGAAGACTACAAGCAATCCATCCTTTCCATGCATCCGGGAATGCCTTGGCTTCCGCAAATGCGTGTATGGGTTCATGAATTCAGCGCAGTGACGAAGTAATTTGCCGGAATGGACATATTGTACCGAATACTGCTGTATATCCATGTCAGCAGTGCCATTCTTTCTGTTGGACCATTTTTTATTCTAATCCCGATCGTCAATAAATTGGGAATGGCTCATCCCGGGGTCCAGCAGGCATATATCGGCATCTTCAGGACGTCCGTGCGCCTTGTCAAGCATGCAGGACATGTACTTGTAGGCTCGGGTATCCTTTTAATCGTGAACAGCCACTGGGCCTGGACGACATCATGGATCGTCGCTACCCTGGCAGTCATGGGAGGCTCAGTCTTTTTTCTCGCCCGGGCCTTCACTCCCGTCCTGAGGAAATTTGATGAGCCGGGAGCAGATCAGCACTTCCTAATCAGAAAGCTCACCCGCTCCGTCTGGATCTATCTATTTCTGTTAATGCTCATGCTCTGGTTCATGGTAGCCAAGCCGGTGCTTTGGCAGTAATCAAAACAAGCGCTCATGATGTGCGCTTGTTTTTTTATGCATAAATTCATATTGCTGCGGTTTGATGCACTTTATTTTACTTTTGCTGGAGAAGCGGTGTCTTATGCGGATGCATGGATAATCAGAATTTCCACATCCAACAAAATCATTATTTCAAAAACCTTTCCGGAAAATCGGTCATAATCACTTCTACTCCGGCATTAGTTAAAATTTCGCTGCGGGTTTCATCATTTACGGTATATACCCGCAGCGGAAACCCTGATTTTTGTGCTTTCTTTCCAAACTCTGATAGAGCAAACCTTTCTTCACAATGAATGCTGTCTGCACCAATACTTTTGGCAATTTCGAGTGTATTTTCAGGAATCCCTTCAATCAAATACCCCGTCTGTATAGTTGAATGAGAATCCCGGACTCTCCTCAGGCTATCCGCATTGAAGGATGAGATAATGACACGCTGTTCCAACCCATACTTAAGGATAAGGTCAATCACCTTTTTTTCCATCCCGGGATAGACAATCAAATCATTTTTCAATTCAATATTGATCAGCAGTTCGTTGCCCTCCATCGCCGCCCATTGGAAAAGCTTCTCCAGAGCCGGGATTGTTTCTCCGGCGTTCACTTCCGCGAACCAGCTCCCGGCATCAAGCTGCAGGATTTCTTCAAAGGTCATGTCCTTAATATAGCCGGTTCCGCCTGTCGTTCTGTCCACTTTTTCGTCATGAATGATTACAAGCGTACCATCCTTCGCCATCTGTACATCCAATTCAATGCCATCTGCTCCCGCCTCCAATGCAGCCTGAAAAGCGGCCATCGTGTTTTCCGGAAAACGTCCACTGACACCGCGATGCGCAAATACTTTCGCTCTTTTATTCAATTTATCTCCTCCTATGACAAAAACATCATCATTAATATTCTATTCTACAACCAGTACCAAAATCATTTTTTCATTCCAAGAAAGCCCGCTCAAGTTTCACTTCGCATTAGATTCCATTATAATTAAACTATGAAACTTCTTTCTTTCCAGTACGTATAACAAATTATCCATACATAAAAACGAATTTAGGAGTGAAATCTGTGGGAGTTCGATTGAGCAAGGGACAAAAAGTAGATTTGACCAAAACCAATCCTGGTTTGCAGGTTGTGATGGCAGGATTGGGCTGGGATGTCAGCCACAATCAATCTCAATACGACCTGGATGCTTCAGCATTTTTAACAGGCGCATCCGGCAAAGTGCAAAGTGACAGTGACTTTGTGTTTTATAATAATCCATCCGGCGGAAACGGATCGATTCTCTACAGCAGTGATAACAGAACAGGAGCTGGCGCCGGGGATGATGAGCAAATCCGCATCGAGTTGAATAAGGTGCCGCAGCATATCCATCGGATTGCATTTACTATTACCATTCATGATGCCCAGATGAAAGGACAGAACTTTGGACAAGTTTCAAATGCCTATGTGAGTATTTTTAATGCCATGACGAACGAGGAGCTGATCCGCTTCGACCTTGGCCGTGATTTTACTGTTGAAACAGCCATCGTCGCTGCAGAGCTTTACCGTCACAATGGCGAGTGGAAATTCAATGCCATTGCAAGCGGATTTCAGGGAGGATTAGCTGCCCTGTGCCGAAATTTCGGTGTTTCCGTAGATGATGAGCCTGCTCCAAGTCAGCAGCCGTCATTCGGCCATGGCCAATTTCAGCAGCAGGCAAGTTACGGACAGCAGTCTCATGGATTCAGTCCACAGCAAACCCAGCAGTCTCAATCAGGCTACAGCCCGTCTTCTTTTGGCCAGCCTTCCTACAATCAGACTGCATATAGCACACCTCCTTCCCAGCCTTCTGCGATGGGCGGCCAAACAGGTTTTGGACAGCCGGTACAGGCTCAATCCTATTCAGATGGAAATATTGCCTGTACCCGATGCGGATCTACTAACATCCGCACCGGCCAAAAAGGATTTGGCCTTGGAAAAGCGGCGATTGGAGGACTCATCCTTGGCCCTGTAGGACTTCTTGGCGGCTTTATTGGAAAAAACCAGCTGAAGCTCACCTGTAATGCCTGCGGCAATTCATGGTCGCCTAACCAGACAGATTATGCACAGTGGGCCAATGACCAAAAACGCCGTGCACAGGAGCTGTTCACCCGTTTCAAGAGCCAGGATGTCATGGACGCCGTTGTAGCTTCATGCGCTCTTGTCGGGATGGCAGATGGCAGGCTTGACCCATCTGAACGCCAAAAGATGATCGAATTTGTAAACAGCAGCCAGGAATTAAAAGTGTTTGATACCCAAAAGGTGATACAGCAATTCAATATGTTCGTCCAGCGGATTGAGATGGACCCGATCATCGGCCGGGCTGAAGCCTTCAAAGCAGTTGGCCGGGTAAGAAATAAGCCCGAGATCGCCCGCCTCGTAGCCCGTTATTGCATCGCGATCGGTTATGCTGATGGGAACTTTGATCAAAATGAAAAACAGGCTGTTACAGAAATCTGCATGGAACTCGGATTAAACCCTCATGAATTTCTATCTTAATTTTCCAAAGCTTTGCCATTATGCGGCAGAGCTTTTTTTGCATATATTCCCTCCTCCTCCTGAATATGCCGCATACAAAAGTCACATGCGGGTATACTCAAAAAGATAAGGGGTCTGTTATTTTTAAAGGAGGTAATATTTTTGAAGGAAAGTTCATCAACTGAACGCTATATGCCCATGACTTCCTCCACGAGCGGAATGATTGTAAACGAAGCGGATGGAGTTTACTGCCTGACAGTTCAGATTGTCAATGTTTGTTTTGTGCGAATATCAGAAAAGCCCGGCGACTGGGTTCTGGTTGACGCAGGCATGCCAAAATCTGCAGAGAAAATCATGGATGCCGCCGAAGAACTTTTTGGAGAGAACGCCAGACCGAAATCCATTATTCTTACACATGGCCACTTTGACCATGTTGGTGCAATTATTGATTTGGTTGAGCGCTGGCAGGTTCCTGTATACGCACACACACTGGAAATGCCATTTTTAACAGGTCAGCAGGATTACCCAAAACCTGACGCGAGTGTTGAAGGCGGACTTGTCGCAAAGATGTCCCCCACCTTTCCGCATGAAGGCATCGATCTCGGAACCCATATTCAGTCTTTGCCTGGCGACGGAAATGTTCCCCATATGGAAGGATGGAAATGGATTCACACACCAGGTCATACCCCTGGCCATGTTTCCTTGTTCAGGGAATCGGATCGTGTGCTGATTGCAGGTGATGCTTTCGTGACAGTGAAACAGGAATCCTTATACAGTGTCCTCACTCAGGAACAGGAAATCAGCGGCCCGCCCCGCTATCTGACGACAGATTGGGATGCGGCCAGGACATCCGTACAGAAACTTGAAACCCTTCAGCCGGATGTTGCCATCACTGGACACGGCATACCTATGGCCGCCGCTGTATTAAGAGAAAGCCTCACCAGACTTGTGAATGATTTTGATGAAATTGCCGTTCCAGACCACGGAAAATATGTAGACGGGGAACGCTAGAAAAAAGCAAGGTCCAGCAAAATGACTGGATCTTGCTTTTTTGATGTTTAAAACACTCAAATAAAGGAAGAGTATAAAAAAACGAATTTTAATAGTTCAGGAGGTTCATATATGCATCTTGAAAACTTTACAGGTCAAAAGATCCAAATAAAATTCAAGAACTTTCCAAACGATCTCGTCGGCTCCATTACTGGCATTTTTCAGCCCGATGAGTGGTATCTTGTTAAACTGATCAAAACAGAAAGCATGGGAATTTGGGTTGAGAACCCTTGCTTCAAGCGAACAATGGTACAAAAAGAAGATGGTACCAACATTCCGGAAGAACAGCAAAAGGAAGAAGATTGCGTCACCCATTTTCTGATCCGCTGGGATTACATCAGCTCTGTGATTACCTTCCCGGATAAGACGACGCTTGGTGTCGATAAGAAAGCCAAATTAATAGGTTTTCAGCCCTCTTAATAGATAGATCATCCCCCGGTTCCTTACCCGGGGGATATTTTATTAGAAAAGTTCTCCTTTATAGACTATGATATATTTACCGACTTTTCAAAAAATAATACGGAGGCACACACATGACAAAAAGAACCTGTATCATTACACATGATCTGGAACCCTCACAGCTTGAAAGAATAAATGAAATCATTCCCGATTGGGAGCTCATTTCCGGCAAGGATCCCGCAAACTGGCAAAATGAAATGAAAAAAGCCGAAGTCATCGCCGGCTGGAAAAAGGAACTTAAAGAGATGGTTCTTGAGGGAGACAGCAAACTCCGCTGGTTCCAATCCTGGAGTGCAGGTGTCGATTCCCTCCCCCTGGCAGAAATGGAATTACAGGACATCCAGATTACGAGCGCCAATGGCGTACATGCCAACCCTATTTCTGAAACCATTTTCGCTCTCATGCTCGGGCTTACCCGCAAAATCCATACATATGTGAAAAATCAGCAAGCCAAAGTATGGCACCATTCCGGACTAAAGCTCGAAATACATAATAAAACCATCGGCCTGATTGGCGCAGGAGCCATCGGAAAAGAAACGGCCAGGATTGCCAAAGCATTCGGCATGAAGGTCATTGGAGTCCGCCACTCCGGAAGACCTGAAGAGTATTTTGATGAAATGTATACGTCCGGACAGCTGAACGATGTACTTCCGCAATGTGACTATGTTGTGGTCACACTTCCACTTACACCGGAAACCCGGCAGCTATTCGGATCCGAACAGTTTGCTCTCATGAAGGATTCTGCCTTCTTTATCAATATCGGCCGGGGTGAAATTGTAAAGGAAAGGGATTTGATCGACGCACTGCAAAACGGCCAGATTGCAGGTGCAGGGCTTGATGTATTTGAAAAAGAACCGCTTTCTGAAGACAGCCCGCTGTGGGAGCTTGATAATGTCATCGTTACTCCGCACACAGCCGGATCGACGGAACACTATACCAGGCGTGTAATTGAAGATATATTTATCCCCAATTTAAAAGAATATATAACCAGCGGTATACCAGGCATTAATCTAGTTGATTATCAAAAGGGATATTAATAGCGAGAGCCTTGCAGATGCAAGGCTCATTTTTTATAAGCTACGATATAAAACCCTTCTTCTTCCGACCATTCCGCACAGAATATTTCTTTAATATTATGATAGCCTTCATTACTAATAGATTCCCTCAGCCAACCCCCATCTTTGTCCAGTAATGTAAGTCCGTCTTCCACTACTTCTCCTTCATCAATCAGTAAAATGGAAGGATTCTTTTCCCTCACCTCAAGTTTCATCATTTCTGGAGTGACATGCTCTTCATTTTGGTATTTCAAAACACTTAAGCCCCCATTGGTTTCAAGGTAAGCATATTTGACTTCATTCATGCTGAATATTCCTTTTTGGCGCAGCATCGTCCTAAGCTGCTCCATTTCCAGATGGTTTTTCTCCATCTCTTTCACATCCAGCTTGCCATTTTTGACAAGGACCGACACCCTTCCCTTCAAAATCCTTCTGAATATATTTTTCTTTTTTGCCATAATTTCAATGATATAAATAAATGCTCCCCATAGGAATGCAGAATAGATAACTTGAAGCGCCGTTACTTTTTCATCATAAATCGTCTCCTCAATAATCCCTCCAAGAACAACTGCATAGACAAAATCGAACGGGGTTACCTGTGAAAGCTCCTTCTTTCCAAGAATACGGGTTACCGCTAACAGCGTTACCAGCCCCACAGCCATTTTTACTGTTATAGATAAATACATCCATCCTCCTCCTCCTCTCTCTATAGCCTCTCTATTCCCTTTAGCGGCCTTTAAATACACCTTTTCCCGTATTCCACTTTTTGCAAAAAAAGAAAAGGTGACCGGTACCTATACCACATTATCTGACTGGTATAGGGCCTGTCACCGCTATTAAAAATCACTTTATATATACCGGCTATTCTCTTTTCTCCGCTTTCTGAAAACTAAATCCTCCAATGCTCCAGACCCTGAAAGGACACCTCCCACAATAAGAACCAGCCCAAGCAAGTGGTTGATGGTGATAACTTCACCAAGGATTAGTGCCGAGCCTGCCAGTGAGAAAAAGGTATTCAGGTTTAAAAATATACTGGCTTCTGCCGGCCCAATATTACGGATGGCTGTGTTATATACCATATGGCCGACAGCTGTTGCCAATACGGCAGATGCGGCAAACGCAGCCCAAACATAGGCTGGCGCTTCTGATATGCCCTTAAGTTCGCCAGGTTCCATTACGCTCGCCATTACAAACAGGATCACTCCTCCAAAAACCAGCATATAGCCTGTCAGCAATCGCGGATCAAGCGTTTTCGAAGCCTTACTGATAACAATGAAGCTAAGAGCCTGTGAAAGAATGGACAGGAACACAAAGAAATCGCCCGGAGTTAAGCTTGATATCCCTTTACTTCCTGAAAGAACAATAAATGTCACTCCTGCACCGCCAAGCAGAAAACCAAGCACCTGAATGCCTGTAGGCTTGTGGCGCAGCAAAATGGAAGAAAGTATAGCTGTCAAGAGAGGACCCGCACCTAATATAAGCCCTCCATTCACTGCACTTGTCCCCGTTAGGCCTATAGCCAGAAAAAGATGGTGGCTGACAACACTTAGCAGGCCGCCAAAAATAATGTAAGAGACTTCCCTTAAGCTCGGCTTCCTCACTTTTCCCATTATGCCTAATATTAAAAACACCGTTATGCCCGCAGTTAATATTCGCAGAGAAGTAATCGAAACCGGAGGAAAATAACTGACAAGAATCTTAATTATACTGACATTCAATCCCCACAATGCCATGATGGAAGTGAGGAGAATGTATGTTTTTATGTTCTTCACATCGATCCTTCTTTCCGACAAATCCACATTCATAATTTGTACCATTTTATCATATTTCAAATGGGAATATGTCTATTTAAAGCTTTAAAAAGCGAAAGTGAACGGGCATGAAAAACACCCTTCTGGACAAAATAACCATCAGCTGCATGAAGGGAGAGATCAGTTTGTCACCCGCTCAAGATAAATTCTTCAACAAACTCGTTGCTATTCAAGGCGACCTTACCCGGCAAGGGATTGAATACTGGCAGCAATATTCCCACCTTGGCACATGGCAGTTTTGGACTGTTGCATGTCTGCTCATCCTGCCCCTGGTGCTTGTATATTTTAAAATTGACCGGAAGCTCATTTTCCACATCGGCTTTTTCGGTTTTGCTGTTCATGTGCTTTTTTCATATGTGGACGCAGCGGGAATCCGCTTCGGTTTGTGGGCCTACCCTTATCAGCTGATCCCGTTCATACCCAGCTTGTCATTAGATGCAGCCATTATTCCTGTCACTATTATGCTCGTATATCAATGGACCTTGAAAAACAATAAAAATTACTACCTTTATGCTCTTTTAACTGCATTGGCTTTCGGATTTGGCTTTAAACCCTTGCTTGTCGCACATGGTTTATTCCAAAAGTATGAATGGGTTAATTATATTTATATATTTCTTATTTACATTACCCTATTCCTGCTGGCCTATTGGCTTACCAGAGTTTTTCGATGGATGAATAAGCGTGAAAAAAACAAGTAAAAGAGCAGCCTCCCCACTAAGGATCGGCTGCTCTCTTGCTTATTTCACATCCTGCTCATAAACCATCTCAGGTGCTGCTTTCATTTTATGCTTCTTTTTCGGTTTAGGGCCCATGTTATCAAAACGCGCTTTATCATAAATGGCAGTGCCTACAATTTCTGCTGTATCCTGAAGCTTTTCCTTGCTTATTTTATCAATTGTATCCTCTGGAGAATGGTACCACGGCTCAGTAGGGCTGTGAATGAATAATGCGGCCGGAATGCCCGCTTCCGCGAATGGAACATGATCACTTCTGCCGCCCTGATATACCGGTGTCGGCTCACCGTTCAGCCTTTCACTTGATGATTGTGATAACTTTGTTACCAGATTTTCTTTTCCATCCAATGTCATCATTACTAAATCGCCTGCATCTCTGCTTCCAACCATATCAAGATTAAAGTTCGCAATCGTCCTGCTGATCTCATCGTCAGAAAGACTGTCAACATAATGATAGGATCCAATTAATCCCAGCTCCTCTGCTCCGAATGTAACGAAGCGGATTTCTGTATCAGTCGGAATATCCTTAAACACCCGTGCCAGTTCAATAGTCATCGCTGTTCCGGAAGCATCGTCATTCGCCCCAGGCGCACCCGCTACAGAATCGTGGTGTGAGCCGACTACAATAATGTCATCGCTGGCTTTCTTTTTGCTGGTCGGTTTCTTTGTGGCAATCACATTATGCGAAACTTTTTCTCCTGCCTCCGCACCTTCAATGGTCAGGGAAGCTGTTAAGGTTCCACCGCTCTCCAGCAAAGCAAGAATGGCCTCACCTTCTGCTTTTGACAGGGCTAATGCCGGAACATACTCTTCATTATGTTCTCCAAGCGTGCCGCTCAATGGACCCTCTGCATTATTAAAAACAATTACACCGGCAGCACCTTTTTCGGCTGCGTTTAGTACTTTCTCAGCAAAAGAAATGGAACCTCGCTGAATTAGTGCAATTTTGCCAGTGAGATCAGCACCTTCCAGTTCTTCCACTGTTCCCAGACCGGCAAATACCAGCTCCCCGCTCACATTCCCGTTGACTGAATAGGTAAAGGATCTTGGCTGCAGTTCTCCTTCATAGCCGTCAATGGTCACTTCCATACTGCTGGGAGGAGTATATCCATAAAACGTGAATGGCTGAATCTCTGTTTCATAGCCAAAGGATTCGAATTGGCTTTTAATATACTGAACAGCGTTATACTCCGATTCCGTACCGGCTACACGCGGGGTTTGTGAAAGATAATCAATATTATTATAGATATTTTCTGCATTAATTTTATTGACTACCTTTTTATCGAATACATTTACCGGCTGTTTCTGGTTTACGCCGACTGGCTGTGCAAAGGCTGCTTGTGCTCCCACTGCCCCAAAAACAAGAGTTGAAGCTAATGCCACTTTTAAAAATGGTTTTCTCATCTAGTACCTCCAATAGAATAATAGATTTCGCTCACTAAATTTTATAATGTTTCGAAAACTCTTATAAGGGTACAAGATACTAGAATATAATAGGTAAAAAAATCTATATTTTGGTTATTTTGTAAATTTTAGGTATTAGCTAATAGGAAGATAGATAAAAAAGAAGGCTGCTCCATGCAAGCCTTCTTCAAGTCTATTTCATTAAATCATGATCCACATAACGCTCGCCATTCAATTCACTGATTACATTAATCGCCACTTTCGCACCGTCTCCAGCTGTGATGATTGTATGGACGCTGACTCCTGCAATAGTTCCTGCTGCCCAAATGCCATCAACATTGGTCTTTCCGTCAGCATCAACATCCAGAACCGTTTTAATGCGAGGCTCAGTCCCTGCTTTGGTCTTCAAACCGGCTTTTTCGGCTAAATCAGTTGAAAGACCTGCTGCTACAATCACATGTTTCGCTGAAAATGATTTTCCTCCTGATGTTACAATAAAACCAGTTTCAGCTTTTTCGATGTCATCAACCGTTCCTTCTTCGATCTCTGTCCCAAACTTAACAGCTTGCTTTTTGCCTGTTTCAATCAATTCCGGGCCAGTGATTTCCATAACGCCATAATGATTTTCAACCCATGCCCGTTTAGTCATGCTTTTATCATTATCCACAACCACTACCTTCTTGCCCGCTTTGGCGGCAAATAGCGCAGCACTTGCACCGGCAGGACCTGCACCCACAATTAAAATATCAAACATCCATACTCCTCCTTTAACACATTATTAACTTATAGTTTATCTAAGTTAATAATAACTGTAAAATAATGTGATTTGAGGAAAACTGTTCATTTTAATCTTCATCTTTGATATCCCGGTCCTCCGGTATCGGCTCATTTAAAATTTCGTCCACCAGCTCCCTGTATTTTTCCACCTGCTTTAGATGGGCATTAAACTGTTCCTTGTATACTAAATACTGTTCCCCGTCATAAATGGCACGTATTTTCTTTTGCTGTATCAGGCTTTCTACGTATGGCTCAGGGTAAGATAAATATTCTGCGGTTTCTTTAATGGTCAGATACATGCTTGTCCTTCCCTTTCTTATTCCTTATAATATGATTTTACTAATTTCCAGGCACTAGAAGACTCCGCAAAAATCATATAGAATAGAATTGTAATGGATTTGTATATGCAACTTATATTCTATTATACAGCGAAAAAAACTTATTTGACTGAATTCCAGCAAATAGAGAACAGGAGAAATATAAGCTAATGAATAAAAAAAAGTTATTGGGCTTATATGTGATCATCAGCCTTATTTGGGTATTCGGAACGAATTACCTTTTGCATATGCTTGAACCTTCTTCTCTTGTCAATTTTCTATTCAGAGCAAAAGAATTTCTGTACATCATCGCTACAGGATGGCTCCTCTATTATTTTATAGGCAAAAGAGATGAGCTCAGCGCCTCAAGAGAAGATGAAAAGCGCCTTTCCACTTTAATCAATTCCATGGTGGATTTTGTTAATTTCAAAGACGGTCAAGGCCGCTGGATTGAATCTAATGAATTTGGACTTAAGCTATTCAATCTCGAAAATGTCGATTATAAAGGCAAGAAGGACTCAGAACTGGCCGAATACACTGATTTTTATGCAGACGCACTTCGCTACTGTGAAACTTCAGATGAAGAAACCTGGGTAAACGGTCAAATTACCCGCATCGAGGAAGTAATTCCCTTGCCTGACGGAACAGAGAAAACGTTCGATACAATTAAAGTACCGCTCTTCCATACAGACGGCAGCCGAAAGGGATTAGTCATTATCGGCCGGGACATTACAGAAAGAAAGCATGTGGAGAAGCTTCTTGCCGAAAGCCAGCAGCAATATAAATCCCTGTTTGAATATAATACCGAGATTGTCTTTATGACAGACCTTCATGGCACGATTACAAAAGTAAATCCCCAATTTAAAGCTGTGACAGGATACAGCCCTGATGAAACATTGGGTAAAAACATCAATGAAATTATACCGGCTCCTTATAAAACGAAGGCAATCGAAGACTTTACTGACATCCTTGAGGATAAACAGCCAAAGACCTGTGAGTTTGATTTTAATCATAAAAATGGCAGCAAACTGACTATTCAATGCACTGCCCTTCCGCTTATTGTGAACGGTCAAATTGCGGGGGTCATCGGATATGGAAAAGATGTGACAAAGCTCCGTCAGGCTGAAGAAAGACTCCGCCGCACCGAAAAGCTTTCTGTGGTTGGCGAGCTTTCTGCAAGTGTTGCGCATGAAATCAGAAATCCTCTCACATCTTTAAAAGGCTTTGTGCAGCTGATGCAGCTGGAAGATGAAAAGCATCAGTTCTATTATCAGATCATGCAGGAAGAACTCGATCGGATCAACCATATTGTCGGCGAGCTTCTGCTCCTTGCCAAACCTCAGGATATTTGTTTCACAAAAGCAGATGTTCAAAAAATCCTGTTTAATGTCATTTCGCTTTTAAAAACTGAAGCCAGCATGCACAATGTCCAGATTGAATTTCTGTTAAAATCGGATGTGTTTATGATGGAATGTGAACCGAATCAGCTAAAGCAGCTTTTTATTAATATCATAAAAAATGCCATTGAGGCATCTAAAGAAGGCGGCAAAGTAACTGTTTCACTTTTGGCGGAAGACCATCAGCTGACTATCCTGGTTAAGGATACCGGCTGCGGCATGTCGGAAGATCGCCTGAATAGGATCGGTGAACCTTTTTATTCTTCTAAGGAAAAGGGAACAGGTCTCGGACTCACAGTCAGCTTTAAGATTGTCCAATCCCATAATGGTTCCATTCATTTCAATAGCGAGAAAGGGAAAGGAACAGAAGCTGCCATCAAGCTTCCTGTAAAAAAACAAACACCTGCCCCTGAAGCTGGATTAACCGTTTAAACAGCAAAAGAGCGATATTCAATCAAACGTTTGATTGAATATCGCTCTTCTTTTAATTCCCCTTAATCTCCAGCAGCTTCAGCCTCAAGTCATTTTCCATATTGGCCAGGTCGTGTTCAGCCTGCCGGCGCTTATTCCTGCCTTCTTCCTGGATCCTCAAGGTTTCTTCAAGAGTAGAGATCAGGTTTTCCTGTGTTTTCTTTAATGTTTCGATATCGACAAGGCCCCGCTCATTTTCACGTGCCGTTTCAATTGTGTTCACTTTCAGCATCTCCGCATTTTTCAATAGAAGATCATTGGTGGTTTTTGAAACCTTCTTCTGGGCTTCGACGGCATGACGCTGGCGAAGCAGTGTCAAGGCAATGGCCACCTGATTTTTCCAAAGCGGGATGGCAGTCATGATGGACGACTGGATTTTTTCAACCAATGCCTGATTGGTATTCTGTATCAGGCGGATCTGCGGCGCACTTTGAATCGTTATTTCACGGCTCAGCTTCAAGTCATAAAGACGTTTATCCAGGCGGTCGGCAAACTGGATCATATCGTTTACTTCCTGGAACTTCATCTGGTCATTTGACTCTTCTGCCCTCTTTTTCAGCTCGGGAATCGTCTTTTCATGAAGCTCCTCAAGCTTTAATTCTCCTGCTGCAATATAAACATTTAACGCATGAAAATACTCTTTATTATTATCATAAAGCTTATCTAACATGACAATGTCGGAAAGAAGCGCATTCTTGCTTCTCTCCAATTTGACGCTGATGCGGTCGATTTGAGCTCCCGTTTTCTGGTATTTGGACAAGACTTCCTGAACAGAACCGGAAATCTTTCCGAACATACGCGCAAAAAAGGATGATTTCTCAGGCTTCAGCTCATCCGGATTCACATCGCTGAATTTTTTCATCAGATCATTAATGATCGTTCCCACTTCACCAACGTCCTTTTTCTGAACATGCTCGAGCATGGTATGAGAGAACGATAACAGCTTTGATTGAGCTGGTGTTCCATATGAGATCATCGCCTGGTGATTGGCCGGATCAATTTGCTTTGCAAGCTGATAGGCTTTTTCGCGGTTTTCTTCCGGAATCACATCTATCAGCCTTGTCCGCTTTTCCGAATGCAGCGGCGACGAAGCAGGCTGCTGATTTTCCCCAAAAGGATCTGCCAGCAAATCATCCATTAAATCTGTGTTTTTTAACAGGGATGGTTTTTCTTCGGTCATTTTAATCTCCTGCTTTCATCATGAATTCTTGATTCTTTAATCTTCTCAATCGAATTCCTGGCAACATCTATTTCAAGATGAAGCTGATCAATATCTTCCGCTATAACCCGGTGAAGATCTTCCTCCACATGATGGGTAAGTGCATCAAGTGTACGTCTTGTTTCCTGGAGGGACTGATCCAGTTCACGGGATTTTCTCGGCTGGGAAGATAAAAAGACATACTTTTCCGCTAGCTCCACAGCAGAATCCAAATGGGAAAAATAAAACTGCTCCGCCTGATAGAACCGTTTCGGCTCACTTCTGGTCAGTCTGTAAATTCTCCTTGTCACCCTCATGAACTCCATGCGCTGCTTCAGCGTCGGGAAATGCCGAATTGAGAACATCGCTTTATGCAGACGGGTTATTTTAAGGCGTGCCTCATCAAGATTTCGCTTTATATATTGGTATTCCCTTTTCGTCAATCCATGCTTTTTCAAAAAGCGGCGGCGCTGAATCAAGCCTCCGGCCCAATAAGTGAGCAGCCCGGCTCCAGCTCCATAAACCCCTGACAGAAAAAATGTTTGCCCGAAAGCAAAGTAACTGGCCAGCCAGACACTGACAGACAATGGAACAGCCGTCAGCAGGCGAAAAGCAAATGCTAAAAAGGAATTCATATTTATCGACTCCTACTCATAGTCCTACTTATTTATACGTAATTGATAAACCTAAAGTTTCATCCACAGACATCTTTCAGCAAAAAAGGCATATATCCTTAAATCTATTAAAACACTTTTAAAAAACTTCTCAAGTTATACGATACAAAATAACACGATTGCCCGCCATAGACCACAAAAGTAATCGCTGCTAAGACCTGAGACGTATATTAAATAAAAAAAACACCTGCAGAAATTTTTCCGCAGGTGCTTTATGGCTATTTAACCGCCAATGCACGCTTGCCCATGGCATTGTAAATCTTAATGAACTTTTCTTTTGGCATCTTAACATCTTTTTTAACAGCTTCACTGTCATTAAAATAAACATAATCGGCATCCACACCGGTTACGACAATACAGTGCAGAGGTGTCGGTGCGCTGATCGTTTTGCCGGCAGGCGTTTTCCAGGTTCTTTTATTCGGCATTTCATGGCTGATAGTAAACCACGCAAGAACAGGATTACCCTCTGAAACAGCCTTTTCTAATTCCGAGAAATCTTTACCGGTCAGATTTACACCGCCAGGACGATATTGATCAAGCAGCTTTTTCAGCGGCCCCGGATTTATCGTGTGTCCGTTGCCAAAAGGTGTTCCAACGAACCCGACATCAGGGTCGCCCCAGGTTATAATCGATCCGTCTGCATTTCTTACCAGCTTGGTTGAGTCATATGGCATTTTTTTTGCCAGTGTGGTTTTGCTGACATTCACTCCATAAAACTTCAATGCCATCGCAAGGGAAGTGACTTCACATCCGCTTGGCAGCTCCGGCCGCTGGGCAATGAGCGGCACATTAATTTTGGACAGGCGGGCATCACTGGCTTTCACATAATCACCGCTGACATAACCCGTTCCGCCATTGTAGGAAATTTTATACCAGCCATTGCTTTCCTTATGTATAACATTCATTACAGATCCGTTCTTCAAGGACCCTATTTTCCCGTAATTTGTACCCGGACCTTTCCGGACATTCAATGACGTAGCTTCCACCCGGTAAAGCTTTTCATTTGTTTTGACATACTGGCCGCTGACATAGCCTGTTTTGCCATTGTAGTTTATTTTGTACCAGCCGTTTGCAAGTCGTTCAATCGCCTGAATACTGCTTCCTTGAGCCAGGCCCCCAATCCGGCTGTAATTTGTTCCCGGACCGGAACGGACGTTCAGACTGGTTGCATCCACTGTGTAAGTAGCGGAAGCCGCTTCTGCCACTGCCGCGTTTGAAAGGCTCGGAATTGACGGCGACAAGACTCCTCCTGCCAAAATAGCAGCAGCAACAGTGCCTTTTAATATAGCTCTATTTCCATATGAACCTTTTAGAATTGCCATGCACTTTCCTCCATATCCCTGATTTTATTTCTGTCGAATTTTGCGGATTACTCTAAAAATAAAGATTAGCAAACTTCAAGTCTACCTATTTGGGACTGGAAAAATTTTATTGATTCTATTGAATCAGATTGAAATTGCTTATTTAGCAGAGTCAGTATATTTGGCATCTGTATATCTTCCCTATTGAAAAAGTTTAATTATAAGGGCTGCAGGGAATAAACTCTTGTACCAATTCACTTACATCTTGGAGGAAACATAATGAATAAGCACTATTTTCATATAGTAATTTTATTAATAGGATCGATTATATTCCCTTCCTCAGGATATGCAGAGGATACGATTGGAAAGGAAAACAAGGTTGTGCTGATCTCCTTTGATGGAATGAGAAACGACCTGGCAAAAGAATTTATACAGGACGGCAAGCTTCCTCATTTTAAATCACTTATGAAGAACGGAGTGGCTGCCAAGGATTCCAAAACCGTAACCCCTTCGCTCACTGCACCATCCCATGCGGCCATTGCCTCAGGTGCAGCTCCATCAGAAACAGGTATGGTCAGCAATAAATGGCAGGATCCCAACAAGGAATTGGCCAATGGAGAAAGCGCTTTTCATCAGCCGCTTGATAAAAGCCCGCTTTGGGCAGAAGCCAAAAAGAATGGCAAAACAACGGCAACCGTGCTGTTTCCCGGATCAAACCCTGATGCAGGCGAACAGGCTGATTATGCAGTTTATTATGGTGAAACCTGGGCAGAGAGCTCACTCGATAAGCTTCAGTTCAAAAAAACAGAGAGCTGGAAGCACACCGAAAACAGCTTCAGCCCTGCAAAGGAAGCTTTAGTGAAGCTTCCTTTGAAAAAAGCACAGAATAAAGAGATCTATATATTAGCTTTAGACACTTCGGATGATGGAAAAACCAGTTATAACCGCTTCATTTTTTCGGAAAACCGTAGTGCAGACTCCGAAGATGTTATCGTCAATGCCAATGAATGGGGATCAATTCCTGTTGAAGCTGACGGTGAATCTGCAGGATTTTGGTTTAAGCTGAAGACTGATACCAGCCTTGAGAAAGCGAGCATTTACCGGACTGCTGTTACATCAGCTCTCATTGAAGGTCCAGAAGGATTTGAAGAGGAGCTGCTATCGGAATTCGGCTTTTTCCCCGTCCAGGATGATACAAAGGCTTTTGAAAAAAAGTGGATTACTCGGGAAGAGTACGAGGAAATTGGTTCGCGTTTTGTCCGCTGGGCAACTGATGTGTCTCTTTATATTAAAGAAAAATACCAGCCCGATCTGCTGATGTTTTACACACCTCAGATTGATTATGAATCACATCATTTTCTGCTGACAGATCCGCGGCAGCCCGGGTATTCAGAGGGAAATTCCCAAAGACATTCGAAATACATTGAATGGGCCTACAAGCTTGCAGATGATGTAGTAGGACAGACGATGGACAGCCTTAGCGAAGAAGACCACCTTCTTGTGGTATCTGATCACGGCATGGAGCCAGTCCACACCATACTGGCTCCAAACACACTTCTGAAAGAAGCAGGTCTCTTAAAAACAGATAAAAAAGGCAAAGTGGATGAGGAGAACTCCAAAGCAATGGCTGTAGCCAGCGGATCAGCTGCCCAAATATATCTGAATGAAAACCTCACCAAAAGAGAAAAGGAAAAGGCTGCAGACCAAGTGGTGAAGCTCTTTAGCGAATATAAAATCAAACCCGAATTTAAGACAAAAATCCTTAAGGGCTATTTAGGTGAAGCCGGTGATTTTCTCGCCGAAGGAAAGTTCAGCCAATTTAATCAAACGGCAAAGCAATTTTCCAATTACCTTTTCAGGAAACAAGAAAAGCCTTATCAGATTGCGTATGATAACAATAAAGAGAATAAGCACCCTAACCAGGGAGACATATTGCTGCTTGGTGCAAGTGGCTATATGATGGGCAGCAGCTTAACAGACCCCCAAATGCCGGCAATAGAACTTGGCAGCCATGGCGGCAATCCTGACCGGAAAGAACTCAAGGCGGTATTCTTTGCACAGGGTCCTTCTTTTAAAAGTAACAGCGGAATTGGTTCGATTACCACACTGGATATCGCCCCGACCGTTTATAAACTGCTGGAGATACCGGCTCCTGACTTTTTGGAGGGTGAAGTTCTGAAAGATGCATTTTAATTAAAAACACGGCCTTGCTATATGCTGCAAGGCCGTGTTTCATTTTTGAAAAAAACCCACCCCTAAAGAGATGAGCAGAACAAACTATATACAATCCAATTCTACAGTTACTGTAGTTCCTTCACCTATAAAACTATCGATAGTCATCAGCCCTTGGTGTTCCTGTATAATTTTGTTGCTGACCGTAAGCCCCAGACCGATTCCTTTATCTTTTGTTGTATAAAAAGGTGTCCCAAGATGCTTCAGCATTTCATCATCAATGCCTGCTCCTTCATCTGCAAAAGCAATCCTTACACGCCCGCGCTCTATTTGCTGCATGCTGATATATACATTTCCGCCATTCGGCATAGCTTCAATCGCATTTTTTAAAAAGTTCACAAACACTTGCTTCAGCTGAAGAGGTGAACATAATAGCATGATATCATTCTCACTATGTATGAGATGAATCTGGACATTATGAAGCAGTGCCTGCGGATGAAGCACCTTAATCGTACTTTCCAGAATGGACATTAAGTTCCCTTTCTCAAACTCAATTGCCTGAGGCTTTGCCAATGACATGAACTCATTGACAATGATATCAATTCGATCAAGCTCTTCCATAATAATGGATAGATAATTATCCTGTTTTTCCTGATTCACGCTTGATTGGAGCAGTTTTGAAAAACCTTTTAAAGAAGTAAGCGGGTTCCTGATTTCGTGGGCAACCCCTGCTGCAAGCTGTCCGATAATGGAAAGGCGATCCAAATTCCGCAAAACAGCATCATTATTCACTCTGTCTGTTATGTTTCTGCCTACTGCCACAATTAATTCAATTTCTCCCCTGTCGTTGAAAATAGGGGAAATGCTAGTCTCCACGAAAACGACATCACCATTGGCCGTATTCATTTTTGTCTCAAGGAGCTGAGGCTCTCCTGTTTCAAGCAGGTTTTGAGAGACCTTGTTAAACTTTTCCCTCTCTTCCTCGGAGAATATGGCAGTGGTACAGGACTTCCCCACAAGCTGCACCGGCGAATATCCCAATACATTTTCGTGAGATGGGGATGCATAAATCACCGTTTGTTCTCTTGTGAAGACCTTGATCATATCTGTTGTATTCCTCGTTATCAAATCGTACAGTTCCCTGGTTTTTCTTAATTCCCTCTCCATGCTTTTAAACTCTGTCATATCCCGGAATATAGCCAAAACGGCAATGATTTTTCCCTTGGAATTTCTGAAAGGAGAATAGGAAACCGATATATCCAGAATCGAACCATCCTGATGATAACGCTGTGTGATTACATTGCTGTAAACCTTCCCCAGCTTGACCAGTTTTATTATCCCCTTCACTTCTTCCGGGTTCTGAAAGTCGGTAAACTTCCTGCCGATAACCTGCGCTTCGGTATAGCCAAAAATCACCGTATACATATGATTAACCCTTATAAAACGGTTTTCCATATCTATGATGGCAACCCCATCTGCCGTGCAGTTCAGGAACAAGTCGAGCAATTCATCAGGATTGGAGTAAATCGATTCACCATCATTGCCAAGGATCGGGAAATCATTGACCATTAACCTCACCCCATTTAATAACGCTATAAACTATATTTTACAGAATTATATAAAAAAAAGCATGAGGATTCTTTAGAGCTCAATAAAAAAAGCAGCTCCCCCACAGGTTAGCTGCCTTCTTTCCATTCCAATCCCGCAACTGCTTCACAATGCATCGTCTGCGGAAACATGTCCACCGGCTGAACCTCGATGGTTTTATATCCGCCATCCTCTAAAATACGCAGGTCCCTTGCCAATGTTCCCGGATTGCAGGATACATAGACGACTTTCTTTGGCTTCATGCTTAAAATAGTTTTCAAAAGAGCCTCATCACAGCCTTTGCGCGGCGGGTCAACGACCAGCACATCTGCTGTGTTCCCTTTTTTATACCATTCAGGAATGACTTCTTCTGCTTTTCCGACTGCGAATGAAGCATTCGTCATCCGGTTCAATTCCGCATTCCTCTTCGCATCCTCAATGGCTTCCGGCACAATTTCTACTCCAAACACTTCTTTTGCTTTCTGTGCCAGGAAAAGAGAAATGGTGCCAATTCCGCAGTACGCATCGATAACCTTTTCTTCTCCGCTCAAATTCGCATATTCCAGTGCCTTATCATATAAAACCTTCGTTTGCTCCGGATTCACCTGATAAAAGGAGCGGGCGGAAATCGCAAATTTGATATCGCCAATAAAATCATAGATCACTTCTTCGCCCCAGAGAACTCGTGTAACATCTCCCATGATCACATTGGTCTTCCGCGAATTCACATTATGGACGATGGATTTAACACCTTCGATACTTGCTGCAATCTCTTCCACAATCTTTTGCTTATTCGGGAGCTCGTTCGTCCTTGTAACAAGGACAATCATCACTTCGCCTGTCACAAGACCATAGCGCGCCATCACGTGGCGGAGCTCGCCCTTATGCCTGCCTTCATCATAAGCTCGGACACCATAGCGGCCGCAAATTTCCTTTACCTTTTGAACAACCTCATCATTTCTTTCCTGCTGGATGAGACATTCCTTCATATCGATGATCTGGTGGGTGCGCTGCTGGTAAAATCCGCCTATCAGACCGCCTTCCTGCTCGCCAATCGGAACCTGCGCTTTATTTCTGTAGCGCCACGGATTCTTCATGCCGAGAACCGGATGCACCTTGACGCCATCCAGCTTCCCGATTCTTTCCAGTACATCTCTGACCTGTTTTTCCTTTGCAAGAAGCTGGCCTTCATAGCTCAAGTGCTGCAGCTGACATCCTCCGCACTCCTTATAAATCGGGCAGGGTGCTTCCACCCGGTATGGGCTGCTTTCATAGGTCTCAATCAGGCGCCCAAACCCATATCCCTTATTCACCTTTATTACTTTGACTTTTGCTCTCTCACCCGGAAGTCCATCCGGCACAAATAACGGATAGCCGTCAACCTTTGCCACTCCTGCACCTTCATGGGTCAAATCCTCAAATGTCACATCTATATAATCATTTTTTTGCACAGGTAATGTTCTGCTCATCATTTTCTTCCTTTTCAGCTTAATTCCGTGACCTATTTTGACTAGACAGATTGTATCACAAAATAGGGTTAAATACGAAATGGATATCTTTCCGATCCTTTGGACTGCATACCCCGCAGCAGGCCTATTTGCAGAAACGAATCCTGAATTTGCATTTTTTCCAGTCTATTTGCAGGGTTTCCCTATCTATTTGCTCTTTCACTCTTCTATTTGCAGTAATACTTTTCTATTTGCAACGTTCACAACTTCCTGTGTTTCTGCAAAATAAAAGCCCGCCCTGTAATAGAGCGGACTTCCTATTATTCGTGGGGGCTTTCCCAATCTGCCGGGCGGTCTTCTTGGCGGATCTGGTCAATAGGAACAAACACTTCCAAATGCCTGTACAGGTTTACGAATTCAGCAGGAAGAAGCCCGCCAAATTCACCATCAAGATTAAGCTGTACCTTTTCTTTGGATTTCACTTTAATGCGGTTTGCCTGCGTGTAGATGACGTTCGGATCCTTTACATGCTCACCCCGGACTGCCATTGTCGCGATCCGGATAAAATCGGCAAGATTGGTTTTCTTTAAGATCAGCAGGGAGAATAGTCCGTCATTAATACAGGAATCCGGCGCAAGCTTTTCAAAACCTCCGACTGAATTTGTCAGACCGACAAGGAAAAGCATGGCTTCACCCTCAAAGATTTTCCCGTCAAACTCAATGCTGACTTCAGTTGAACGGATAGAAGGGAGCATTTCAATTCCCTTAAGATAATAGGCAAGCTGGCCAATCATGGTTTTAAGCTTGCTTGGCACCTCGTAAGTCAGCTCTGTCAGCCTTCCTCCGCCAGCGATATTAATAAAATATTTATCATTAATGCGGCCAATATCAACAGGAATGGTATCCCCTTTTACAATGATATCTGCTGCTGCTTCCACATCTCTTGGAATATGAAGCGCACGGGCAAAATCATTGGTTGTTCCCATTGGGATAATGCCGAGACGCGGACGGTAATCCTGTTCAGCGAGTCCATTTACAACCTCATTAATCGTGCCGTCACCGCCTGCTGCAACGACCAGGTCAAATCTGCGTTCAACAGCTGTACGGGCAGCTTTAATGGCATCCCCTTCACATGTGGTTGCATGGCATGACGTTTCATAGCCAGCCCTCTCTAATTTTTGCAAAACCTCTGCTAAATGTCTTTTAAAAATTTCCCGGCCTGAAGTCGGATTATAAATAATTCTTGCTCTTTTCATAGCCCATCATCCTATTATTGAAATATCTAAACTTAATCCTTTTTATTCCATCTTTTTCATCATAGCGAATAGTCCACGGCTTAGCAATTTTCACAGCTATCCGTTTCTATTCTATTCACTTCCTGGTGTTTTCACAAGTGGACAGATGCACAAATGAATTATACCCTCATTAAGCAAAAAAGTATCGTAATTAAGTTATATTTCTTGGCCAGGTGCTTTAAATCAGTATTATCCAGGATGAGGGTAAGCATTACCCCTGTTTGAGGTCCTGCAAAACAAGGCCCTTAACGTAGTCAATAATAGTTCTATATGGATATTCTTCATTAATGACTCTATGAAGCATTGCCCCATCCATAAAAGTCCAGAACAATCCTGCTACATGATTTGGATCGGCACCGGAACGGAATTCTCCGGTGTTCTGTCCTTCCTCCATAATATCTGTTATCAGCTTTAAGAAGAACTTCTTTCCACGCTCATTGAGGATTCGATTCAGGTTCTCATCTCTTGAGGAATGCAGCGTAAATTCCAGCTGAACAGTTATTCTATCTTTCCGTTCCTGGCTGAAAGGGCTCATATCCCTGTACAAGTCAAACAGGTATTCAAGTTTCTCTTCCGCAGAGGAGAACACGGATATTTTCTCTGCAAGTCTTGCATTAGCTGATTCTGTCTGCTCATTTAACAGATCCAGATAGATTTCTTCCTTGCTTTTAAAATAATTATAGATGGCTCCCTTGCTGATTCCTGAATAAGCGACAATATCATCTATGGTCGCTGCCTGAAATCCTTTTTTGGCAAAGCAGGCCAAGGCGCCAGACAGGATCTCTTTCTTTTTTTTCCGTTTATATTCCTCTGATACGATAGGTGGCAATTCTGTCCCTCCAAGGCATTTAATATATTCTCTTTCAGTTATTCATTTATTAGCAGCACTTCCGGCTGATTTTACTGCTTTTCAGAATTTCTTCTGAATACAGGCTGGCATGTTCACTCGTGATTTCCGTATTTTCCTCCGTCAATCCTGCTTTTATCAAGTCTTCTTTCATTTTAGCGAGAAATAAATCTCTGATAGCAGCTGAACGGCACGGCTGCATCTGCGCTGCCAAATCCCAAATCCATTGCTCAAGATGGACACTCTTACTCTTTTTTTGCATTTTCTGCGGAACCTGCCTTCTTCCCATATCTCCCACTCCCCAGGTATTGTATTAAAATAAACTGATTGGTCTTTTTATTGTAAGTAACTTTATATGAATTTTCAAATTTTTTCATTAAAAAAAACTCCTAACTTCCGTTAAGAGTTATTCCTGATCTATTTGATTTTTCTCCCGGTACATGGTTACTAATCCCCCAATGAGCATAAAGCCGGCAAAGGCAAGAGGAAACCAGCGCTCAAACAAGGAGGATTTAGGTGGCAGCCCACTCTGTTCCTTAGAAACTTCTTTGGGAAGTTCGCCTGTAATCTGAGCCATGACAAGATTGGTAAAGTCCTCTTCCTCCGGCATTTCCGGCAAGGAGTACTCCTCCTCTTCCATCACTTCAAGGTATACTTCCAGACATTGATCACATATATAGAGATGATCTTCATAGAGTTCACGCTCAGGTTCAGAAAGCTCATTTTTCGCATATTTCCGCCATTCCTCCAATGAAAAATGCTCCATGAAAATCATCTCCTTCCAAAGTTCCTTACAGGGAGTGCTTTGAAACACAAATAATATCCTGCAGGGTATTATTTTTATCAAACATATCCTTATAACTATTCGAATTACGTTCTTTCTTTTTGAGTGCCGAAACAATCATAATTTAGAGAATGGAATAATTCAATACCTTTTTTATAATAATCTCCCACTAAAAAAGTAACAGAATTTTCTATTACAGATAAAGAATAATTCTCCCTCTTCACTAAACCATTATATGGTAAACTGTAAGCATTGACTACATGCAGAGGAGGCTAGTAAAAAATTTTCAAATAATGGACAACTCTCAATAACAATTGAATATATTGATGAAAAAGGATGAATACGATGACTTTTCTTATTTACCTGGCAGCATACTTAATAGGATCAATTCCTACTGCCTTATTATTTGGCAGATTTGCCTTTGGAATTGACATTCGTGATCATGGCAGCAATAATCCCGGTGCGACTAATACATTAAGGGTTCTTGGCAAAAAAGCGGCTATCGTGGTTCTGCTGGTGGATGTGGGCAAGGGTGCCGCCGCTGCGGCAATTCCTGTCATTCTGAACGCTGAAGCTGATCCGCTAATAGTCGGGATGGTCGCAGTTGCCGGCCACTGCTTTCCGGTCTTTGCAGGATTCCGCGGAGGTAAAGCCATCGCAACCACAGCTGGTGTCTTGCTTGCAGCAAATATCTGGATGTTTTTAGTCGCCTATATCTCTTTTGTCTCTATCATTGTCCTAACAAAGTATGTATTTTTCGGCTCGTTATCGGTGGGTGCATCCTTGCTTATCTATTCCTTATTTACTGAAGGCACTGAACATGAACTTATCTTTTCTATTTTCCTATTATTTCTGATTTTCCTGCATCGCTCGAACATAAAAAACTTTATTGATAATAATGAGCCGAAAATCAATGATAAGCGCTTAAAAGATGACCGCATCCCTCCAAGAGATGATAAAAAGCGAGCCTGATTGAAACCCGAATCTGCATTCGGGTTTTTTATTATTTTTCACATGAAAGCAGCTCTTTAAGCAAAACCTTTGAATAAGATGTTTTCAAAGGAGCTTGCACATGTTCTTGATCTTAAAAATAGCGAGTCTTTACTTAATCACAATCATGATTATGAGACTGATGGGGAAATCTACGATTATCCAGATGACTCCTTATGACCTTGTCGCCATTATTATCGTTGGCACAGTTGCTTCTGAGCCTCTCATTAGCACTGAATACTTGCCGACATTAACAGCATTGGCCATTCTTGTGGGCCTTCACATCCTCTTCTCATATTTGACTTTAAACCAGATTGGCAACCGATTTTTTCTTGGTGAGCCGACGATGCTGATTAAAAATGGGGAAATCCTTGAAGACAATCTGGAAAAGTCCCATCTTTCCATGTCTCAGCTGCTGTCCATTTTAAGAAGCAAAGGCTATCCCAAGATTGCGGATGTTGATTATGCTATACTTGAGCCAATTGGTGAAGTGAGCATCATCCCGAAAGTGGCCAATACGCCTGTCACAGTTGAGCATTTAAAGATCCCCATTCAGGATGAGGGGCTCCCGATTGCAGTGATTGTGGATGGCAGGATCCAGACGCGTAATCTCGATCTGCTCGGACAGACTAAGAATTGGCTTTTAGAGCAGCTTCGGCAAAACAATTTAAATGAGAAAGAGATTATGTACGCTTATGTGAATGAAAAGTCGAAGAAATTGAATATTAACAGACGCAGATAATTTTTTAAATGGGTTTATTGATTGAAATATAGGGTATTTAATATGAGTTACATACCAGAAAAATAAGTAGCTTTACTATACATATCAATATCAGGGGGTAATGGTATGAAAGACGCAGGTCTAGTGCTTGAAACAAAAATTGATGGTTTTAATTTTAATTGGGACCTGGAAAAGGGTCAGTTTAATTTTGAAGGTGAAGACTCTGTCCTCTTTTGGATAAGTTCAGCCATGAAAAGCTTTTTCGATACGATTGAAGAGATTTCCGGAAAAGAAACCTCGAGTCTTGTACTTGAGACTGCCGGCTTCAGGCAGGGAATGGTTGTAGGAAAGTTTTTTAAAGACATGGATCTGCCTATAACTGAAGTGGCCAATATCATCCCCAGAATATACGCGTCTGCCGGCTGGGGGAAATTCATCATCACTAATGTAGATCCCGCTGCCAAAACTGCCAGGGTCAGAACTGTAGACAGCTGGGAATATAAGATTAACAGGAAACAAGAGAAAACTGAGTCCGGCACCTTTCTGCCGGGACATTTTGCAGGGATCTTTTCGGCTGTGTTCGGGACAAGCATCTGGTATAAAAAGGAATCTGACCAGTTAGCCGGCCACGTATATACAGAGCTGGATTTCTTCCCTTCAAGCGTTACGGTTGAGGAAAATATTCACGCTTTAGCGAGACGGGAAGAATCTAAAAAAATCAGCGAGCTTGAGAAATTGGTGGAAGTACGCACGTTAGAACTTAAGCAGCTTGTTAAAGAAATCTCTTCACCGGTTATACCTGTCCTGGATGGAATTGTTGTTGTCCCTCTTTTGGGAAGATATGATGAATTCCGCTCTGAAGAACTCGTCGATAAAACTCTTCATAGCCTTCCGAAGCACCAGGCAGATTGCCTAATCCTGGACCTGACCGGGTTAAATCAATCCATCAGTGCCTACACGGTTGAGTTCTTAAGCAAATTGGCTGCTGCAGCTAATCTGATCGGCACTGAAACGATTCTGGTTGGCATTTCTCCGGAACTTGGCACTAAGATTACGGAAACCAACTTTAATCTCTCTAAATTTAACTGCTTCACAAATCTGCAGCACGGCATTTATTACGCTCTATCCAAAAAAGGCAGGAAAATCTTTTAATCAGTACAAAAAGCTGACTCCGCATCGGACGGAAGTCAGCTTTTTTGCTAATAAAACCAGGATATTCTGTTCGTATAGCCGAAATTTATATGCACATAAGATTTTGCGCTCAAGCGGATATATTTTTTATGCGCATTCAGGATCGGGCTCCTATTTCTCTGCCTGTACTTTTTTCGGCGCACCCCTATATTTTGCTTCGCGCAGCTCCAGCGCATAGGCCTCAATTTTCGGCATTCCCATTTCTTTGGCAATGCTGATTTCTTTTTCAATATTATATGGAACCCGGACAATCTCGATGGAGAAAGGGGCAGCTTCTTTTGATAAGTATTCCCCATGCAAAATTGCATAAGTAGCCTGAGGGATATCAAGGGAGTTTCCAACGCTTCCCGCATTGAATAGTGTCTTCTGCGGATGAATTGGTTCAACCAGGGCTGCGTGAATATCCCCGTACCCGATAACATCCGGAATCCTGCCTTCCTCTCCGGCAGTAATATTCACCGTATTCTCGAACATTGCCAGCTTTTCTTCATATGAATCCCTCATTGGCACAACCCGATGATAAATGCTTTTGGCTGAAGCATGGTAGAGTCTGATATATTTTCCGCTCATATAAAAATCGTGATGGAACGGGAGCGTGCCTAAATAGGACAACGCCTCTTCCCCCAGCTGCTTCTGATGCCACTGCCCCTCTTCAAAGTCCAGCGGCTTTTGCATAAAGTCATCCCAATTTCCGAGGAGAACCACTTCACAGGCCTCTTTAATCCGTTCAACAGCTTTAAGAGAATTGGGTCCTTTTCCTATTAAGTCACCCAGGCAAAAAATATTTTCTATTCCGCGTTCACGAATATTGTCCAGAACAGCCTCCAGAGCTGTGATATTTCCTTGAATATCAGATATTACGGCTACTTTTCCCATGTCTGTCTCCTCCTTACTTTTTTATATTTCTCCAAAACACCCAGGCTTCCTCCAACAATTTAAAAAAACAAAATTTGATTTTTCCCCGTACCGCCATTACATTAGAAATATGGTAAAATAACAGCATGCCAAAACCAACGTTACATATAGAAGGAGTAGGAATTATGTCAAAAGTATTTGTATTCGGACACAAAAACCCTGACACTGACTCAATCTGTTCAGCACTAGCTTATGCAGAATTAAAAAACAAATTAAGCGTAGATGCAGAGCCAATCCGCCTGGGACAGGTAAATGAGGAAACACAATATGCCCTGGATTATTTTAAGACTGAAGCTCCCCGGCTTGTTGAAGCAGTATCCAAGGAAGCCGGCGAAGTAATTCTTGTAGACCACAACGAGTTCCAGCAAAGTGCTGATGATATCAGAGATGTGAAAATCCTGGAGGTAATTGACCACCACCGCATTGCAAACTTTGAAACAAGCGATCCGCTTTACTACCGTGCAGAGCCTGTTGGCTGTACAGCAACCATTCTAAACAAAATGTACAAGGAGAACGGAGTGGAAATCAGCAAGGAAACTGCTGGTCTGATGCTTTCTGCCATCATCTCTGATTCCCTTCTGTTCAAATCTCCAACATGTACAGATCAGGATGTTGCAGCAGCACGCGAGCTTGCTGAAATTGCAGGAGTAAACCCGGAAGAGTATGGTCTGGAAATGCTTAAAGCAGGAGCAGACTTAAGCAAAAAGAGCGTGAAAGAGCTAATCTCCCTTGATGCAAAAGAATTCCAAATGGGCAGCTATAAAACAGAAATCGCTCAGGTAAATGCAGTTGACCTGAATGACGTACTTAGCCGCCAGGAGGAATTGGAAGCTGTGATTACTGAAAACATTAACAACAAAGAGCTTGATCTTTTTGTTTTTGTTTTAACTGATATCCTTAACAACGACTCAGTTGCCATTTCTCTTGGCAAAGAAGCTGCAGCAGTTGAAAAAGCTTATGATGTAACGCTTGAAAAAAACAGTGCCGTATTAAAGGGCGTTGTTTCACGCAAAAAGCAGATCGTACCGCCTCTTACAAACGTATTGGCCGGCAAATAAAGTAAACTTCAATCAGTGAATAAGACAGAAGCAGTGCCCACTTGGCACTGCTTTTTATTTATCCAATAATTCTTCTGTCCCATCAACAAGCATGGTCATCAGTTCCTTCACTGTCACCTCTTCAGCCATTCCCACTCCCTGACCGGCCCATAATGACATAAACTCCGGCCGCTCAAGCTTCGCTGCATGCTTCCGGATAGGCGCTGTCATATCATTCTGCAATGGATAAGGCAACGGCTGCACACCTTTCATTTCTTCCATGAACCTGTTGCGGATCCCTCTTGCAGTCTTTCCTGAGAATGCTTTCGTCACAGCTGTCTGGTCATTCCCTGCATTTAATAGAGCTCGCTTATACAACCCGTGAGCCCCGCTTTCCCTGCATGTAAGAAAGGCCGTTCCAAGCTGGACTCCTTCTGCCCCTAGGATCATGGCCGCAGCTATACCCCGGGCATCCATGATCCCCCCTGCTGCAGCCACAGGACAGCTTACTGCATCTGCCGCTTGCGGTATGAGAGCCATGGAACCGATCATTCCGCTTTCTTCCTTGTGAAAAGTTCCGCGGTGTCCCCCTGCTTCTGACCCCTGAACAACAATTATATCTGCGCCCGCCTCTTCCCATTCCACTGCCTCATTGACATTCGTTGCGGTTCCAATAATCATCGTAGCCTGTTTCTTTAATTCCGAAATGATGGCCGAATCAGGTATGCCAAACGTAAAGCTGCAGGCAGGCACACGTTCTTCCATCAAAACATCAAGCTGTTTTTTGTATAAAGCAGCATAATCCTTGTTCGGCAGAGCTGGTTTTCCCGCCATACCAAGCTCACTGCTGTATCGTTCAAGCACATTCCCCATGCTGCTGATGTCCTCTGCATCCGCCGAAGCCTCACTATCCGGAACAAAGAGATTGACGCCAAATGGCTGATCAGTCAATTTCTGAATCTGTTTTATATTTTCTCTTATTGCAACCGGACTCATATAGCCTGCACCCATATTTCCAAGCCCGCCGCAATTTGATACCTCGCTGATTAATTGCGGCGTTGTCATCCCTCCAGCCATGGGAGCCTGGAAAATAGGGTATTTTATATCCAGTTTAGCGGTGATGGAATTCCGGTTCCAGTCCATTTAAAACACCCTTCCCACTCTATTTTTCCGTAACAAGAGCATCTATTATACTATCAGCAACCGTATGCCAAATCTTAGAATCCTCCTGATAGGAAGCGATTAATCTCCTGTACATGCTCATTTGTTTTTCCTTAAAGTCCTCAGCTTCCTGTGGAGGGAGCTTGCTTCTTTCCCCATCCACCAATTCCTGAATCTGTTTGGCACGCGGTCCCCAAACAGCAAATTCATCCCCTTCTTTTTCTATAAAGATATAAATAGGTATCGCTCTGGATGTTCCGTTAGTCAAATACTGGTCCATAAGCTCAAGGTTCTGATCTCTCAAAACAAAACGGACTTCCATGCCGGTTTCCTCTGCGATTTTTAATAGAATCGGATTATTCAGCATGGCGTCACCGCACCAATCCTCAGTCAGTGCAATTACCTTCATGCCAATGTCCTTAAACTCTGATAATCTTGTTTTTTCGTCATCGGATAATGAAAAGCGATTATAGATTTTATTCATCTCTTCTTTGTTAACTTGCATGGATTCTATATAATTCTGCGGACTTAGACCCTTCGCAAACCAATCCATCAATACCATAAACCCACTCCCTTTTTTCGATTTCTTTAGTGTTTATTCTTTACCATCCGCTATCATTCCTGCATTTGCTGTAGCACTTTGTAAAACTGAATCTTTTCCTGGGAAATAGGGATTATTTTTGTCGAATATAAGAAAAGCTGATGGATTCCCATCAGCTCACCTTTTATCTTTTCTGTATTTCCTGCTGCAATAATTTGTTAACAAGCGGCGGGTTGGCCTGTCCTTTTGTGGCCTTCATAATTTGGCCGACCAGGAAGCCGATTGCTTTTTGCTTTCCATTTTTGAAGTCCTCGATGGATTGCGGGTTCGCATCGAGCGTTTCACCGATAATTTTAAGAAGTGCGCCTTCGTCCGAAATTTGGACAAGGCCTTTTTCTTTTACGATTGTTTCCGGGTCTCCGCCATTTTCAACCAGCTCTTTGAATACTGTTTTGGCAATTTTGGAAGAGATCGTGCCGTTTTCGATCAGCTTAATCATGCCTGCAAGTCCCTCAGGTGTCAAAGCTATATCGGTCAGCTCTTTTTGTTCAGCATTCAAGTAAGCTGACAATTCACCCATTACCCAGTTGGAAGCCTGTTTGGCGTCTGCTCCTTTGTTCACAGCCGCTTCAAAGAAATCAGATGTTTCTTTTGTGACTGTCAGAACAGCTGCATCATAAGCCGGGAGCCCAAGTTCTTCAATATAACGGTTCTTTCTTTGGTCCGGAAGCTCAGGAATCTCTGCACGGATGCGGTCTTTCCACTCTTCATCAATATGGATATCTAGTAAATCAGGTTCTGGGAAATAACGATAATCATCCGAACCTTCTTTTACCCTCATTAGGATCGTTTTATTGGTTGCTTCATCATAGCGCAATGTTTCCTGCTGGATTGTTCCGCCAGAACTTAAAACCTCTTCCTGCCTCTTCTCCTCGTACTCGAGCCCTTTGCGGACAAAGTTAAACGAGTTCAGGTTCTTCAGCTCTGTCTTTGTGCCAAATTCCTCCTGGCCGACAGGACGAAGGGAGATATTCGCATCACAGCGAAGTGAACCCTCCTCCATTTTACAGTCAGAAACGCCAGTATACTGGATGATGGACTTTAGTTTCTCCAAATATGCGTATGCTTCATTAGGTGTGCGGATATCCGGTTCAGAAACAATCTCGATCAGAGGAGTACCCTGGCGGTTATAGTCTACTAGTGAATAACCTTTAGCATGAGACAGCTTGCCTGCATCCTCTTCAAGATGAATACGCGTAATGCCGATTTTTTTCTTATAGCCGTCTACTTCAATCTCGATCCAGCCATGTTCACCAATGGGCTTATCGAATTGCGAAATCTGGTAGGCTTTAGGATTATCCGGGTAAAAATAATTTTTTCGGTCAAATTTTGTAACAGGTGCGATTTCACAGTTCAGCGCCATCGCAGCTTTCATTCCGAATTCAACTGCTTTTTTATTAATGACTGGCAGTACTCCAGGATAGCCGAGATCGACGACTGTTGTGTTGGAGTTCGGCTCTGCCCCAAAATGGTTAGGGCTTGCCGAGAATATTTTTGAATCTGTTTTTAGCTCAACATGGACTTCAAGTCCGATTACCGTTTCGTATTTCATGAATTTCCCCCCTTACAATCCCGGTTTTTGCTTATGGAATTCTGTAGCCTGTTCAAAAGCATGCGCTACGCGGTAAACTGTGCTTTCATCAAAATGCTTTCCGATAATCTGAAGGCCAAGCGGCAATCCATCCGCGAATCCGCAAGGTACGCTGATTCCAGGCACCCCGGCAAGGTTTACTGGAATTGTCAGAATATCATTTGCATACATAGTCAGAGGATCAGACGTATTTTCACCAATCTTAAAGGCAGGAGTTGGCGCTGTCGGTCCAATAATGACATCATACTTATCAAAAACATTTTCAAAATCCTGTTTAATCAGCGTACGCACCTTTTGTGCCTTTTTATAGTAGGCATCGTAGTAGCCAGAGCTTAAAGCAAATGTTCCAAGCATAATGCGGCGTTTTACTTCATCCCCAAAGCCTTCTGCACGGGTCTTTTTGTATAAATCGATTAAACTTTCAGGATCCGCTGTTCTATAGCCATAGCGTACCCCATCAAAGCGCGCCAGGTTTGCCGATGCCTCAGAGGAGGACAGCAGATAATAGGTTGCCAGTGCATATTTGGAATGCGGAAGAGAAACTTCCTCCCATGTTGCCCCCAGTTTTTCCAACACCTTCAGGGCATCCAGCACTGACTGGCGCACATCTTCATCTACACCTTCAGCCAAATATTCTTTTGGTACGGCGATTCTCAGGCCCTTTACATCGCCAGTTAAGTTTTCTGCATAGCTTGGCACCTCAACATTTGCTGAAGTAGAATCCATTGGGTCAACACCTGAAATAGCCTGAAGCAGATAGGCGTTATCTTCAACTGTGCGGGTAATAGGTCCAATCTGGTCCAAAGAGGATGCAAATGCAATCAGTCCGAAACGGGATACTCTTCCATATGTAGGCTTTAACCCAACAACTCCGCAATAAGAAGCAGGCTGTCTGATTGAGCCGCCTGTATCTGATCCTAGAGAAAATAATACCTCTCCTGCAGCAACAGAAGCAGCAGAGCCGCCGGAAGACCCGCCGGGAACTCTTTCAAGATTCCAGGGATTTCGGGTTACCTGAAAACCTGAGTTCTCATTGGATGATCCCATTGCAAATTCATCCATATTCAGTTTGCCGATTGTAATGGTTTCAGCATTATGTAATTTGGATGCAGCCGTTGCGTCATAAATCGGGTCAAAGTTCTCAAGAATTTTACTCGCACTTGTTGTGCGCAGACCCTTCGTTACGATGTTATCCTTTACTCCAATCGGCATACCGAACAAGAGGCCTTTTGCTTCGTCCGTTCCGATTTTTCCATCCATTATCTTTGCTGCTTCACGGGCTCTTTCTTCATCAAGCGTCAAGAAAGCCTGTACTTTGTCCTCCACTTCACCGATTCGCTTGTACGATTCACTGACAAGATCGGTAACCGTTATTTCTTTTTTATGTAAAAGCTGATGAAGCTCAGACACCTTATGATCAAATAAACTCACCATTTTCCCCTCCCTACTCAATGATAGACGGCACTTTTATATAGCCATCCTGATGTTCCGGCGCATTTTTCAAAACTTCTTCCTGTGGAAGCCCTTTATTCGCCTTATCTTCTCTCAATACATTTTTCATATCAAGAACATGGGATGTTGGTTCAACATGATCTGTATCAAGCTCATTCAAAAGCTCTGCAAATGAAATCATTTTATCCAGCTGTTCCGTATATGCAACAGCTTCCTCTTCAGTCATCGCAAGTCGCGCCAAATGTGCAACATGCCTAACCTGATCGATTGAAATTCTCGACATTAATGCCACCTCCAAAATTTGAATACTGTCAATGCACAATTATTATGATCATACCAAACTTTCGCGCGTTAAAGCAACACGCGAGAGCGGGCTGAATTAGCAATTATCTGCTTATTTTACCATGAGTTGAGGGGGAATTGTGGATTTGCTTCTTTCCTTTAGCCGTCAAGTGAAAATTGCAGCTGTTATTCCCCCAAAAATAGAGCAGCGCCGCAGACGCTGCTCATTTCCGCTTAAATAGTTTGGCAAACAGGCCGCCTTTTTTCGCCTTTTTCGTCTCTGCTTTGACCGTTTGCCTCTTCACAAATATTTCCGGTTTATCAATTGCATAGTCATAGGCCAGAACCAGCCCAATCTCAGAATTATGTTCTTTGTTGGTAACGATTGTATATTCGACCTTATATCCTGAAGCCAGTTTTATATATTTTGATAAATAGGAGTAGTTCATATTTCCATTCAGATAAAGATGAGCTTTGCTGTTGGCTTTAAGTGCTTCTTCCACCTGAGGATAGGTTCCATCCTCCCTCATCTGCGGCTGCTTCAAGGCAATGACCACCCTCTCCCGAAGCGAGCCAAGAAACTTGCGGCGCTCATCCGGATTGGTCTGTTTTTGCCCATAAATCCCCTGTTGAAGATAATCATCTATATTGTCAGCCAATTGTACATCCTCCGTCCTTATTTGACCTCAATGCCTTCATTGTATTCAGTATTATGCCCTATTTCAAATTTCGCCTATATAATATGTATGTTTTCGACAGAGGTACTGTGCTTGCCTGATAAGCAAAAAATACCTCCCTTCCAAGGAAGAGAGGTGTAAATTAGGAGAATATACAAGATAAAAATCAAGTTACATAGGGTAGAAACTAAGCTTCCTGCTTTTCAGTGAACTGTTCTTCCTCGGTTGATCCTTTTAAAGCGGTTGTCGAGGAAGTCCCTCCAGTAATGACCATTGAAACCTGGTCGAAATAGCCGGTGCCTACTTCACGCTGATGCCTTGTCGCCGTGTAGCCATGTGTTTCGCTGGCAAATTCAGCCTGCTGCAGTTCAGAATATGCAGCCATTCCGCGGTCTTTATAGCCGCGAGCCAATTCAAACATGCTATGGTTCAAAGCATGGAATCCTGCTAAAGTAACGAACTGGAACTTGTAGCCCATTTTGCCGAGCTCCACCTGGAATTTTGCAATCGTTTCGTCATCGAGCTTTTTCTTCCAGTTAAATGAAGGAGAGCAGTTATACGCTAACAGCTTGCCAGGGAATTTTTCATGAATGGCATCAGCAAAGCGCCTAGCTTCATCAAGATCAGGTTCAGATGTTTCACACCATACCAGATCAGCATAAGGAGCATACGCCAATCCCCGAGCGATCGCTTGGTCGAGTCCTGGTTTTGTGCGGAAGAAACCTTCAGGAGTGCGTTCCCCCGTAATAAAAGGTGCATCATATGGATCTACATCGCTTGTAATCAAGTCGGCCGCGTTAGCATCAGTCCGGGCGACAATAACTGTCGGCACTCCCATAACATCCGCTGCCAGCCTTGCAGATATTAAATTCTTAACAGCGGTCTGCGTTGGAAGCAATACCTTTCCGCCAAGATGGCCGCATTTCTTTTCAGAAGAAAGCTGGTCCTCGAAGTGTACCCCGCCGGCACCCGATTCAATCATGCCTTTCATAAGTTCAAATACATTCAGCTGGCCGCCGAACCCTGCCTCAGCATCTGCTACAATTGGAGCAAACCAGTCAATGGAATGATCACCTTCCATATGATGAATCTGGTCAGCACGCTGTAGTGCCTGATTAATTCTTTTTACTACACTTGGAACGCTGTTGGCTGGATACAGGCTTTGATCCGGGTACATATTTCCGGACAGGTTCGCATCGGCAGCAACCTGCCAGCCGCTTAAGTAAATGGCCTTCAGCCCAGCCTTAACCTGCTGAACAGCCTGGTTTCCCGTTAACGCCCCTAATGCATTGACGAAATCTTCTTCATTCACAAGCTTCCATAACTTCTCTGCACCACGGCGAGCTAATGTATGTTCGATATCAATTGATCCTCTTAACTTAATGACTTCCTCAGCGGTGTACGGTCTTTCTACTCCATTCCAGCGTTCATCCATTTCCCAGCTTTCCTGCAGCTGACGCACTCTTTCATCTGCCATTTGTTTAAATCCTCCTTTTAATTTAGAAAAATCATCACTTCAGCAAGATCCCGGCTGCAAAATACTCTGTAACATAACAGAACTAAAAATGTAATCCCGTTATATTATAAGTCTACGTTGTTATAAAACAATTAAATATCTGTGTTTGTATTATATAACAGTAAATTCAGAATGGGAACCCCTTAATTAAAAAATTTAAAATTTACTGAATAAAACATCCCGCTTCTTTTCATCTTCACCCTCTGTGCTATGATATAGAGATTAGTTGTGGCTATTAAATCATCCTGATGGATGAAAGGAGAATTTATGGTAGATAAAAATCAATCTTTATATAATTATCTAGTTGAAAAGGCCCCCGAAATGACAAAGGATTGGAGAAGTTTTCAGGTCGTAAAGGCTGGTTCCGACTATTCCTCCGATGCCCCTCCCGAAAGGGCAAGGAAAGTTGAGGAGCAAAATACAAAGTATTTCAGGACTGTAGCAAAATCGCTGCTTCAGACAGAAGAAGAAATGAAGGAAACGATAGCCAACTGGACAAAGCAGACGTCCGCTGATCGGGTTAAATCCAGAACCTCCCTTGTTGAGGTCCAGAGAAATCTTTCGATATTCCGAAAGGTTTATTGGATGCATATAAAACGTTTTGCCGAAACTGCCGATTTGAATATTAAAACAGAGGATATTTTTCATTGGCAGGAAGTTATTGATTATACACTGGATTATGTAATGGAAACCTTCACTGAAAACTTTATGGATATATTGCTGAGCAGATTAAGCGCACAATCAATATTAATAAAAGAACTGAGCACGCCGGTTATCCCGCTTTCCTCAGAAGTTGGGCTACTGCCGATCATTGGGGATATTGATACAGAACGGGCCAAATTTATTATGGAATCTACTTTGCAGCAGAGCGTAAAGCTGGGGATCACTCATTTAATCATTGACCTTTCGGGTGTCATCATGGTCGACACAATGGTTGCGCACCAAATCTTCAAAGTTATTAGTTCTTTAAAACTGATCGGTATTCAGTCAACTTTGCTTGGCATCCGTCCTGAAGTTGCCCAGACAGCCATTCAACTGGGAATTGACTTTAAGGAAATAACCACTGAAAATTCTTTGGGAAAAGTATTTAGAAAATTAAACATTTAATTTCTTAAGAGACCTATTAACAGTTAGGTCTTTTTTTATTTA